>NZ_UHIL01000003.1 GCF_900460535.1 Vibrio parahaemolyticus
AGCGACGGTCAGACACGTACATGTCGGTATGTGCGGCGTCGCCAAATTGCGCTTCCACTTTGGTTTCCAGCATCGTTTTTAGCTGGAACAGCTTTTCAAACGCATTGTCGGTGAGCGTCAGTTTATCGAGTTGTTGCTGCCACTGGTGATACTCTTCATCGGTAATCGCCAAACCTTCCGGAATTTGCGCTTCTTGCGATGTGCCAACGGTCAGCATGGATTTGAAGTTTTGCTTATTCTGAATTCGGTTTACGAACACACGTACGAGCATTCGGTCGTACAGTGCGTCTAAGCCGCTATCCTCGTCTGGCAATTCGTTGGAAGCAGAAACCAGCAAACGCATTGGAACACGTTCAATGTCACTGCCATTTTTGAATGTTTTTTCGTTCACGACGGTCAACAGAGTGTTCAGAATCGCCGGGCCCGCTTTCCAAATCTCATCAAGGAAAACGACTTGCGCAGTAGGTAGGTAACCTTTGGTGAGTCGGACATAACGGCCGTTGTCCTTCAACTCTTGGATACTCAAAGGCCCAAACACTTCTTCTGGTGTCGAGAATCGAGTCATCAAGTATTCAAAGTAACTGCTGTTATCAAAAGCTTGGATAAGACGCTTTGCAATAAGACTCTTTGCAATACCAGGAGGACCTAAAAGAAAGACGCTCTCCCCAGCCAAAGCGGCAAGGAGACAGAGTTTGATGGTGTGTTCGCGTTCATAAACGCCATCAGTTAACGCTTTTGCAAGCTTGTTAATACGCTCGGAAAGTAGTGCTTTTTCGGCATTGGATGCAAAAGAAGGTTGGATCATACGTACTCCGGCTGCTGAACTGATGCTGTGTATTTATTTTTATACATTTGTTATCACTTTGTTACAAGTGTAATTTGTTCGAATCACCCTTATAACAGATGCTTATCTCTCTCTTTGCTGAGCAATCAAAGTTTCCATTTATGAGATATAGCTCACTGAAAGTGCAAACGCTTTCGTGGCCTTGCAACAGTTTTTGCTTTTGTTTCCCAGCGTTTGTGGTTAATGTTCAAAAACGTCAAATTGCGGTCATTGCTAGGGTTTACAACTGCATGAGCAAAACAATTCATAAATGGAAGCAAATTTCTTTGGTTGAAAAAGACGTTCAGCTTCCTACTGGTCAAGTCATTTCACACACCACCATTCACCATCCAGGCGCTGCTGTAATACTGCCAATCGCTGCCAATGGCGATATCGTCTTAGTGAATCAGTTTCGACCTTCTCTCAATAAATGGCTTCTGGAGTTACCAGCAGGGACTCGCGAAGGCGAAGAAGACCCGCTCTGCTGCGCGCAACGTGAGTTGGAAGAAGAAACTGGCTTCAGCGCAGAAAAATTTACCCCACTCGGTCAAGTGACACCGCTTGCTGGGTTTTGTGATGAAATTCAGTATTTGTTTGTCGCCGAACACTTAGCCAAAACCAATCGCTACGAGTGTGACGACGATGAAGTGATTGAAGTCGTGACATTGTCACGAGAACAGCTCGAAGAAAAAATTATTGATGGCACCATTACCGATGCCAAAACCATCGCTTGCTTAAGCAAAGCTCGCCTTTGCGGATACATTTAGGAATTTGAACCAAGGAGATATTCATGGATTTTCGTTCAGACACAGTGACTCAACCCACCCAAGCTATGCGCGAAGCAATGTTCAGCGCCCCTGTTGGCGATGATGTTTATGGTGACGATCCTACCGTAAACGAGCTAGAGCAATTCGCGGCTGAATTAGCAGGGTTTGAGGCAGCGTTGTTTACCACTTCTGGCACGCAAGCAAACCTTTTAGGGTTAATGGCACATTGTGAGCGTGGCGATGAATATTTATGCGGCCAGCAAGCACACAATTACAAATATGAAGCAGGTGGCGCAGCGGTACTGGGTTCTATCCAGCCTCAACCAATAGAAAACAATCCAGATGGCACGTTGCCATTTGACAAATTAGAGGCAGCAATTAAACCTGATGACGCGCACTTTGCTCGTACTCGTCTGCTAAGTTTAGAAAACACCATCAACGGTAAAGTGATCCCACTGTCTTACTTAGCGGAAGCTCGTGAATTCGTTAATAAACACAATCTGAAACTGCATCTCGACGGTGCCCGCGTGTTTAACGCAGCTGTTGCGCTCGATGTTCCCGTCAAAGATATTGGTCAATACTTTGATTCCATGACGATTTGTTTATCGAAAGGTCTTGCGGCACCCGTTGGTTCACTGCTGCTTGGCAGCAAGGAATACATCGCGAAAGCTCGCCGTTTAAGAAAGATGGTCGGTGGCGGAATGCGTCAGGCAGGTATTTTAGCGGCAGCAGGTAAACTGGCGATCACGGAACAAGTCGCGCAGTTAAAGCAAGATCACATCAATGCAAAAGCATTGGCGGAAGGTTTAGCTGAACTACCGGGTTTCTCGGTAAATCCTGACTTCGTTCAAACCAACATTGTGTTTGCTAAGTTGGATGCTAAAGTCGATATCCAAAGCATCGCGGAGCAACTCAAGCAACAAAACATCATCATCAGCCCAGGAAACCCAATTCGCTTTGTCACACACAAAGACATCTCTGCTGAAGATATTCAAACCTTCCTATCGAGCCTTAAATCTCTGCTTTAGATTGATTTTGATCATTGAGCTTCCCCTTGGGGGAAGCTTTATTCTACGGTCAATTATCGCTAAATCGAGAATCCATAATGCTAAGAACCCTCCTTTTAACGTCTCTCATTTTTACTTCCACCGTTTATGCCAATCCTTTTGGCGATGCTGAGAAAGGCAAAGTTAAAGCTCCAAGCTGCGTATATTGCCACGGCACAAATGGACTAAGCAGTAATGACGCCTATCCGAACCTTGCAGGTCAAAGTCCTAAATACTTGTATGACTCGATGAAAGCCTATCAGGATGGTTTGCGAACCGGGCCACTGGCAGAGATGATGAAAGCGCAATTACGTATGCTGAACGATGAAGATCTCCGCGATGTTGCTGCATTTTTTGCCGAGCAATCAGGCGACTAAACGGTCTGCATTAATGAGTGAGAAAAGGCTCGTCAGCAGTACGAGCCTATTTATTTTCCTGAATATAAAACCAACAACACATTTCACCAATAAATGAATACAAATCAATCAAACACACTTCAGATCAAATATTTGATGAATTTATAGTTCACTACAGGCATTAATATTGACTTTTTATTCTACTTTATCGATATTTCATGCTTTGTTTGATTCGACGTGAAGTAAGTTATGTCTCACACACATGCGCAGCCATCGGAATCGGCTGCAACAAAGCAATCATGGCAGATGCCTGACACTCTCATTTTAATCTTTTTTGTTGGTATCTTTGCTGCGATTCTTACCTATCTAATTCCTGCTGGTCACTTTGATAGCCAACAGGTGTCTTACGTGGTAGATGGTGCGGAAAAAACACGTACTGTTATTGATCCGTCTTCTTTCTCGTACGCAACCGACGAAAACGGCGAGCTGGTTTACAACAAAGTGGGGCTCTTCGCTTCTAGCGGCGGTATCGGCTTGATGAACTTCCCATTTGAAGGTCTGGTTTCAGGTTCAAAATGGGGCAGCGCAATCGGCGTTATCATGTTTATGCTTGTGATCGGCGGCGCTTTTGGTGTCGTGATGCGCACAGGCACTATCGACAACGGTATCCTTCGTCTGATCGACAAAACCAAAGGTAACGAAGCGCTCTTCATTCCTGTTCTGTTCTTGCTGTTCTCTTTGGGCGGCGCTGTCTTTGGGATGGGTGAAGAGGCGGTGGCGTTCGCCATCATCATCGCTCCATTGATGGTTCGCCTAGGTTATGACGGCATTACGACCGTAATGGTGACTTACGTTGCGACTCAGATTGGTTTTGCGACATCTTGGATGAACCCATTCTCGGTTGCGATTGCACAAGGTATTGCTGGTATTCCTGTACTATCGGGCATGACGGTTCGTATGGCACTTTGGGTTGGTTTTACACTCATCGGTATCGCCTTTACGATGGTTTATGCGTCTCGCATCAAAGCAAATCCTGAGTACTCTTACAGCCGCCGTACGGATAAATACTTCCGTCAGCAAGAACTAGGTAGCCACGACTCTCGTTGGAACTTCGGAGACACGCTCGTTATTCTAACGGTTATCGCAACGACGATTTGGGTGGTTTGGGGCGTAGTAGCCAAAGCATGGTACATCCCAGAAATCGCTTCTCAGTTCTTCACAATGGGCTTTGTGGTTGCCATCATCGGTACGATCTTCCGCCTAAACGGCATGACCCTTAACTGTGCGGCGGACGCATTCAAAGAAGGCGCAGCAATCATGCTAGCTCCTGCTCTTTTGGTTGGCTGTGCGAAAGGTGTATTGCTTATTCTGGGTGGTGGTACTACCGATGAAGCAAGCGTACTGAACTCGATTTTGAACAGCGCAGGCGGCGTGATCAGCGGCCTTCCTGATGTTGCCGCAGCTTGGTTGATGTATGTGTTCCAATCCATCTTCAACTTCTTCGTGACCTCGGGTTCTGGCCAAGCAGCACTTACGATGCCTCTGTTGTCTCCTCTTGCAGACATCGCTGGCGTAACTCGTCAGGTAGCGGTTCTGGCATTCCAACTGGGTGATGGTTTCACTAACGTGATAGTCCCTACTTCTGCGTCCCTAATGGCAACGCTTGGCGTGTGTCGTATCGACTGGGGTGACTGGGCGAAATTCTGCTGGCGCTTTATGCTATTACTCTTTACCCTATCGAGCATTGTCGTCGTCGCAGCTCACGTGATGGGTTTTGCGTAAACTGATTAACAGATAAGAAGGCGAGACAAGTTCTCGCCTTTTTTGATTCAAGCCAAATGGCAAATAAGCATCAAAACGATGTTTTGGAGTGACAACTTTAATGGCAACACAATTTCTGGATGACGTAATTCAAGGTCATCAAGTCATTCAATCTCTCGACGTAACTGACTTGCCTGCTGGCGAGCATAAATTCTGGTTCCGCATTGCAACCAATGCCCTATCTCAGTGGCAATACCTACCAGTATTGGTATTCAAAGGCGGCAAGCCGGGCAAGAAGATTATGATCACTGCCGGTGTTCATGGCGATGAATACAACGGCGTTCTTGCCGCGCAAAAAACAGCTCGAGAGCTAATCGGCAAAGAACTGGCGGGCACTGTCACTGTTGTTCCAACCATCAACTTAACGGGTATGTTGAACCACAGCCGCGATTTTTACTCCGCAGATCCTGATGCCTCACCAGCAAACCTAAACCGCTTTTTCCCAGGCGACGCAAACGGCAATGAGGCCAATCGCTACCTGTTTGCATTATGGAACAATCTGCTTAAGCCAAATGCAGAGCTTGCGATTGATCTGCACACCCAAACCAGTGGTGCCGCTTACCCATTGTATGTGTTTGCCGATTTCCGTATCGAACAATCGTTGGAAATGGCTCGCTCACTTAACCCAGACGCTATCTTAAACGATCCGGGGGACGCAGGTGTTTTAGAAACCGTGTGGAACAACAGCGGCATTCCAAGCATTACTATCGAAGTGGGCATGGGGCGTTACACTGAGCAAGCGTTGATTGATCGTACGGTTGCGGGGATTTTTAACGTGCTAAAGCGCCACGAAGTGATTTCTGGTGAAGCTTCTCCAGTCATTCCTTGCCTTGAAGGTAACGAGATCATCAGTATTCGAGCCGAGTTTGGTGGCTTCGTTCTACCACAAGTGAAAATGATGGATACCGTTGAACAAGGTCAATTGCTTGCGATTCAATACGATAGCTTTGGTGACGAAATTCAGCGCTACATGGCACCGACTAGTGGGACGGTATTAAGTCACAACATTGAGTCGATCAGGGCTCCTGGTTCATTGGTTGTTCGCCTAATCAAATAGCCCTAGTTGTTCACTATTTGAAAGCACTTTTTCGGATAGGTCAATTTGCAACAAAAAGCCCCGCTCATTTAGCGGGGCTTTTTACGAATAAAATCTATTTCTTCATTCGTGACATTGTCACTAACAATACGGTTACTGCACAACTTGTCTGTACTACACCTAGGTTTTGAATTATTCCTGCCAATCCAAGCCCCGACCCAATCAGTAAGTAGTACATCAGCCCAAATACTGCGCCAGCACTGCCCGCTTGCTGTTTATAATCCACCAAAGCAGCGCTTAGTACATTAGGTATCGCAATGCCAAACGCCATCACGACCAATAGCATTGGAACTAAAAACCAAATAGATGTTTGAGCCCAAAAGACACCAAACCCACCAGCCAACAACAGTATCGATGCGATCCACAACAAAGATGTTTGCGTTCGTCCTTTACCCAGCAAAAATTTATTCAACAAGCTGCCAACAAATGTACCTAAGCCAAGTACAACGCCACTGTATCCAAATTCCGATGAGCTAAAACCTAACGCCTCAAATGTGAAAGCACCTAATTGGTAGTAAGAAAACAATGCGATATTGTAGAGCGCAACTAATAACGTCGATTGCCAGATTTGCGCATCTCTCAGCATTCGCCCCAGAAGTGAACCCATATTCAAAGGCTGTTTCTGAATTTGTGTCTCTGGCAGTTTGAAAACGTTGTAAACAAACAAGCCTAACGCCATGACAAACAGTGTAAAAAAGACGGTTTGATAGCCGCCCAATGCGGTTAACTGGCCGCCGAGCAACATGCCAATCACCGGACTGACAGAAATTCCTATTCCCATTACGCCGAATACTTTACCCAATTCTTCGCCAGAAAAACTGTCCCGCAACATGGTTTGCGTCACCACAGAACCAACCGCAATACCAAAGGCGCTCAACGCTCGTGCTAACATAACCACATCAAAGCGGTCAGTTTGCATCGCAACCAATGCAGAAAGCCCATAAACGAGCAAGCCAACTAGCATGGTTGGACGTCTTCCCCATTTATCTGCTAGTAGCCCCCAAACCACGACTCCGATTGCAAATGCTGTAAAGTAGATCGATAGGGTTTGCGCTGCTTGCGTATAGGTGACTGAGAATGACTGTGCAATATCACCAAGTGCAGGGCTGTAAATCGTCTCTACAATTTGTGGAAACATCAGCATCACAACCATTAATCCAATAGAAGGTTTCGTTTTCATTTTTGCCTCTCTATCCCACTTCGACCTGATGAATTCAGAAGCTTAAGTGGGTAACAAACTTAACTTGGCGCGCAGTATAGAAGGCGTTATGCTTTACCCATTAACATCATTAAGACCAAAAACATCAAAATTCGGACAAATGGCACTTATTGAAGAAAACACTCAGTTTGATGCAGACAAGCTCACAGCCAACGTGGTCGGCATTGCTGCAGATGTTGGTAAACACGACTCAGGGATGCATCAGCACCATAAAGGTCAGTTACTTTACGCGCCACAAGGATGCATGACGTTTGCCCTAAATGATTCCATTTGTATTTTGCCGCCAACCAAAGCAGTGTGGATCCCACCTAATACTCCACATCGCGCCGTAATGACGAATGTTGTGGCGTATCGTTCTGTTTATTTCGATTGCGACAAATTTTCTTGCCCAAAAAGCATCGTGATGATTGAAGTTAACGATCTCCTAAAAGCACTGATCAATAAAATGGCTTTGTGGGAGTGGGACATAGAACAAACCAAAACGAATGCGACAACCATATTATTTTGGGAAGAGTTTTATCAAGCAAAGCAATTCGAGCTCACTTTACCATTGCCATCGGATCGTCGTTTGACTTCATTTCGAAATGCGATGACAAAAGACGGATTCATTGCTCCTGATCTCAACCATTTATCGAAAACAATCGGGGCAAGCGGTAAGACAATTACAAGACTGTTTAAGTCCGAAACAGGCATGTCTTATCAAGATTGGCGTCAGCAATGGCGATTGTTAAAGGCAATAGAGCTGTTGTGTGAGGAGAGGCAAGTCAGTGATGTTGCCCATTGCTTGGAGTTTTCATCAGACAGCGCATTCATTGCGTTTTTTAAAAAACAAACGGGACAAACACCACTGAGCTTTATGAAGCATCGAACCTTACTGTAAGGTCAGCAGTTGGACCATTTAATGTTTTTGATCGACCAGGATCAACTCATCTAGCGTAAAGCCTTTCTCTTTGGCGACTCGCTTAAATCGCTCCACCGTCGCCTTATCGACATTTGGTTTCCGAGAAAGTAGCCACAAGTAATCATGGTTAAAACCTGAGACAAAGGCATACTCATAGTTTTCTCCTAGCTCGAACACAATGTACGAGGAATAGAACGGACCAAAAAATGAAACTTTAAGATGGCCGATGTTTTCATCTCCAACGAAATACGCTTGGCCTTCGGCTTGTGTCCACTTTTTATTTTCTTGCGAATAACCACGGTTGATAACCGTGACACCACCGTCTTCACGCAATTCGTATTCAGCCGTAACGTTAGAGAGGCCGCGCTCAAAGGAATGATCCAGTCGAGCTATTTCATACCATTTACCGAGGTATGGTTGGAGTGCAAAGTTGTTTACAGGCTCAACATCATCTGGTTTTGACGTACAACCAAACATCGCGATCAAACATAACAACATCCATGCTTTTATAGATTTCATTTTTAACTCCAATAGCGATTACTCATTGATTTTACTCTATAAGATTGAAAATCGATCACAGACGAAAGATTTTAGAATCTCCGCAAGCCAACCCTTGTTCCTGATAACCTTGCAAAGCTTCAAAAACATTGAAATGACTGACGACAATAACTTTGTCATATTGTCTGTACCTTTACAAAACCGCCATCGTTCGTGCTTTTAACGCCGTCACATGCTCATAGCGCTCGTCGCTCATCGGCAGTCTTAGTTTTAGCAACTCGCGATATTCGTGCCAACGCCGGTCTCGCTCAGCCAACGAAATATAACCACCAGCAGTATCCGCCCGCCATTCTCTCAGATCGTGTTCGACAAACAATTCAAATCCATGACGGCGGTTAAGGATCTCCGCCGTTTGGAGCGCTCTCGTATATGGTGAACAAATAATAGCCTGCGCATCATCGAATACGGCGTTGGTAAGCTTTTGATGAAGTTCCGATAAATACGCTCGATCTAATGGCGCGTAATCTTTCTCTAACTGCGTCATGCATCTTTCATCAGCTAATGAAAAATCTGGCACGCCATGTCGCACAAAAATAATTTCCATCTATTTGTTTTTTCTTAGCTTTTACTTATTTTATAGTTTTTCGAGATAAGCTTGTGCTTTTTTCGGGTTAGTCAAATGAACAAATTGAATGGGTGAACCGCTCAATTCACGTTTCAGTTGAAGATATTTTTGTCGTCGTTTGGCGTAGTTTTTAATAGACCATAATACGATGGAGTCTTTTGTAAACAGTCGATACAGACTTTCTCTGTTACCAGTCCCTTCCCACACCTCTTGCTTTGTGTAAATACGAGTGAGTGCACGTTTGGTCGCTCGGTAAAACGTCACCGTTCTTGAATAGTCCAACCAAATTATCGTGTCGACGTCTTGCCACTTTATGCTTTCAGTTCGAGAATAGTTTCCATCCAAAACCCATTCACTTTGCGTGAGGGCCGTTTTTAAGTTGCTGAAAAACTCATGGTCGGTGCTTTCTTGCCAGCCCGCTTTCCAAAACAATTTGTCCATTTCGATATGTGTAACGTCGAGCTTCTGAGCTAAGGCTTTTGCGAAAGTAGACTTACCACTGCCGCTACTACCAATGACATTTATCCTTTTCATATAACGCCCTCCTTGGCGCTGGCAACAAACTGACGAAGAACGCTGCAATTAGTCAAAACTACAGCTTATTTTTACAGGTCGGTGATAGTAGTGTTTTGTATGATTGATAAGAAATTCAAACGCCAAACATGTGAACTATGACTCATATTAAATTTGATTTATTGCGCTTAACGCTGCCCCAATTCTCGAGTAAATTGAGTCTTCGTAGGCAACAACATCACGAGTTTTTACACTGTAAACTGATTTATCAAGAACAGAATCTTTGATTTATCGTGTTTATTTTCTATGTAAACTCGATCCAATTACTCATCGAATTAACTTTGTGCATATCAAAAGTTTGCACAACATAGACAATGGCGTGATCTCATCACCACTATAATACGACCCGATATGAATAGAGGTGATGGTTATGATGTTAAAAACAGTGTCGACTTGTGCAATTTTGGGGTTGCTTGTTGGTTGCCAACCAAAAAACCAAGAAGAGACGACACATGTAACAGCCTCGGCAGATGTATGTAATACACAGGGAAACATGCCAGGTGGGTGGAACGAATTTGATGCTACCCCTGATGCACAAAAGGCTATGGCCTTTGTCCTGAAACAAATGGATACCCTTTCGTCATTCAAACAAATTTTGACAGTTCATGCACAAATAGTGAGCGGTGTGAACTACGCAATTGAATTTGAAATGGATGATGGCTCAATTTGGAACACTATTGTGTATCGTAATCTCGACGGAGAGTACGCGATTACTCAATCGCCAAAAGAAGGTCACTTCTGCGAACAATAAGTGTCAGAGTCGATAAAAAAGCCCCATAAAGGGGCTTTTTTGTTTTCATTTAACTGTTTGATTTTTATTTAGATAATAGCATCTGAGATTTAACCGAAACGGTAGAACCAAACCTAGACGGTTCAACATCGATTCGCAACGCCATCTGCTCTTTGAGTTCAGACACGTGTGAAATTACGCCAATCATGCGGCCCGTTTGTTGCAAGTCGACCAATGTTTGAATCGCCAGATCGAGAGATTCAGGGTCCAAGCTACCAAAGCCTTCGTCGATGAATAACGTATCTAAACGAATTCCACCGCTGTAAGATTGCACTACATCAGACAAGCCTAATGCCAAAGCTAAAGCTGCCATGAAGGATTCTCCACCCGACAACGTTGCAACATCACGCATTTTTCCGGTGTAACCGTCTTCCACCACGAGATCAAGTCCTCGCCCTGCAGCACCCTTAAAACCCTCTGTTTTACGCGCTAGAATATATCGACCCTTGCTCATCAAACTCAGTCGTTGAGAAGCTTGAATCAACACATCATCCAATAAAACCCCCAACACAAATCGGTGTAAACTGATACGGCTGCCCGTTTTACCACTGGCGACATCATAAAGCGTACCGAAAACTTTGTACTCTTCCTCTAATTTACGGTTTTTATCGTGCAGATTAGAAATTTCATTGCGAACTTTTTCCAAGCCTTCAAACAGTGAACGCGTGCTATCCAGCTGATTTCTAATTTCTAAATACGAATGTTGAGCAGTGCTTAAACTGACGTTAAGCGCTTCTAAATTAGGCTTCTCGACCGCCTTCAAAGCTTGATTTAAATCCGCAAGAGTTTGTTCTAACTGAATTTGTGTTTGCTTAAAGTTATCTATTTCTTGTTGCCAAGTTTGAGCTTGTTGTTCACTCACTTTACTCTGTAAGAAGTACGCTTCATCAGCAAATGCACTCGCTTTTAGTGCACTTTCCCATTCGGTTTTAGCATCTTCCAGTCTACTATTCGCTTCCAACAGCCACTGTTGGTGAGTCGTCAACTGACTATCGACATTTGATTTCGCCAGCACAGCTTGTTGTAACTGCACTTGCGCAGATTCTAGGCCGTTATTCAGCTCAACAATTTGCTTGTGTATCTGAGTCAAGTCGTTTTCTAGTTGCTCTAGTGATGTGTATTTATCACCTAATGACGCAGTCAATTTCGCTAACTGCTGCTGATTTGCTTTAATCGTCGATTCATTTGCAGCCATCTGGTTTTGCAAATCGTTGATCTTACCTTCGCCAACCAAACAACGTTGATTCAACTCGTTCACGCTTTGCTCAAGCTGAGCAATATTAATTGCGTTCAAATGCTGTAATCGTTCATTGAGTTGATGAATAGATGCCTGTAATGCTTGCAGCTCTAGGTTCGCGTTCTGCCCCAACTCAGAAACCATTTGCTCAATTTGCTGCGTGTATTGAGCAATCGCAATATTGTGTTGTTCCAACTGGTTGCTCAATTGGTTCAGCGTGATTTGAGCCTCACGCTCCTGATGACGAGCCTGTTGAACTTGCTCTTTTGTGACTTCATCACCAACAAATTGAGCAGGCTGAGGATGTTCGGTACTACCACAAACGGGACACTTCTCTCCAGTTTGTAAACGAAGAGCAAGAACTGCCGCTTGCGCATTATGCCAACTGAGCTCTAACGCATCCGCTTCACGTTGAAGGTTTTCATAATAAGACTTGGCTTGAGTTACCGAGGCTTGTTTACTTGACGTCAATGCATCTAACTTTGAAAGCTCTTGATTTAAATTACCTAACTTTTGAAGATCCGACATCAAACGCTGCTGCTGTTTGATCTCTGCATCCACACCACCAATACTTGCGACATCAATGCGAGCTTGCTCCAACACTTTTTGCGCTTGCAGGGCGTCTTGCGTCAGTTTTTCCCTAAACACTATGTATTTTTTTAGCGTTTCTTCAAATTCTGATTTCTGCTGAAGTCCTGCAGCGATGGCACTATCCAGTTCAACCTTCTCGACCAACTTGCTTGTCATGCTTTCAAGTTGGTATTGCTGCTCTGTCAGCCTAGGAACCCGATTCGCTTGTTCTTTTGCCTGTTGGAAGGCTTGTTCCTTCGTTTTTAAGACGTCGTCAGCGGCTTTTAAATCTTGAGAAAGAACGGCAACCTTTTGGTTTAAATCTTGAACTTGCTGGGCGGCATTTTGCAGCGTGATATAAGGCAGTTCAATCCTACTCGCCTTTTTCGCATTCTCTAACTGGAGTTGGCGAGCCGAAATGGTTTCAGTTTGTTGCAAGTGCAGATGGAGCGAGGCTTCTGCTTGTTCACGCTTTTTAAATTCATTACTTAACGTTTCAGCTCTCTGAATTTCTGTTTTCACGGCATTTAACTGAGCAAGCGATTCCTGCTCTCGCTTTTGCGCTGACGCGAATTGGACAGACAGCGTTTCACGTTGTTCTGTTAATTCCGCTTCTGATGTCACTCCCGCAACTTGAAGCGCGCCACGAATTTGGTTATCAAACTCATCTTTTGCTTTGCTTATCGAGCTTGCTTTGTCTTTTAAGGCGTATTCAATCTTTTTGTAGATATCCGTTTCGAACAACTGGCCAAAGATCTCTTCACGCTCTTTAGACGTTGCTAATAACAGCTCGCGAAATTTACCTTGAGGCAATACCATAACCTGACGGAACTGAGTTTCGTTCAAACCAATAATATTAGTGATCTCAGTTTTAACTTGGGTCGTTTTGCTGGTGATGAGTTTTTCTGTCTCACCCAATTCATACAATGACGCCGTGTGTTTGCGAACGGTTAAGCCCTCACCACGGGCTTTCGGAGCTTCTTGCTCCGGCGCGCGAGTCACTCGGTAAACTTTGCCATGCAAAGAGAAATCTAGAGTTACTTCGGTTAGCAGCTGTGGCGATGCTAAATCACAGCGCATTTGGATCCCTTGACGTTCATTGCTAGTGGTTTCGCCATATAGCGCAAAGCAAATCGCGTCTAAGATCGAGGTTTTACCTGAACCAGTAGGTCCATTAATTAAAAATAAAGCATTACTTCCAAGCTTTTCAAAATCAATAGTTTCTGTTTTCGCAAACGGACCAAAGGCTTGCATCGTGAGTTTGATTGGTTTCATATTTGGCCCTTACTGCTGTGAAAGTTGCTTAATGATGTTGCTGATTGCTTGCTCTTGCTCATTTGATAACTCACTATCCTGTGCTTCAGCAAAGAAATCTTTGAACATGTCAATTTCACTGCGAGCGAGCTTAGCTTGCGCCATTTCTTGCTCGACACCAATTAGCATTCCTGGCTTCTCTAGATGCAAAACATTCGGGTAAACCGTACGAAGTTTCTCCATCGGATTTAAAATGGCGTGTTTATCCATTAATCTCACCAGTAAATAATCTTCATTTTTCGGATCCGTTTTGCCCCACTCTAGAATTTGTTCCAATTCGCCTTCAACGATACGCATTTCATGAGGCGCAGTTAACTCAATATGTTCCGCCCCAATAAAGCCATCTTTGCCGATTTCAACTAATGTGAAGCCTTTCTTTTGATTTTGTTCACCGAAGCTGTACTTCATCAACGAACCAGAATAACGAATGTACTCCTCACCTTTCTTTTGAGGTTGGTGCAAATGACCTAACGCGACATAATCGAAGTTTAAAAAATGCTCGTGGCTAACTCGATCAGAGCCACCGATAGAGAGTGGTCGCTCTGATTCAGATTCAATAGCACCATCTACGAAGCAATGACTGATTAGAATATTTCGATGCTCAGATTGGAACTGCTCTGTAATTTTTTCGGCAAGCAGTTTATGAGCTTCATCGTGTGTCGACACCGGCTCTTTATACACATAACGTACTTGTTCAGGATCATTGTATGGCATTCCATAGAAAGCCACATGACCAGCAGCTTTCGTTTCAATCACAACTGGCGTTAACATATCTTCAAAGTTGATGATGATATGCAATCCCGAACGTTTCATTTGCTCAGAACCAAAACCCAAACGCTCTGCGCCATCGTGATTGCCTGAAATCAATATCATAGGAGTATTGAGCTCACCACAGATTTGCTTTACGACTCGATTAAGCAACTCGATAGCAATCGTTGGTGGAACGGAGCGATCATAGACATCTCCGGCAACGATTACAGCATCAACCGGATTGTTTTCAATATATTGGATAAGTTGCTCAAGAACTGCCTGCTGATCTTCAAGCAAAGAGACATTGTGAAACTGTCGGCCAAGATGCCAATCTGAGGTGTGGATAAACTTCATTCGAATTCACTTTCTGCCACAAACATGGCGTTATCTTATTATCCCGTTAGGATATCGTGACTTCGTAAGCTTTTCATGTGGTTTGTGTTGATTGATCTAAGAATTTTCGCTCTCATTTCGACCAAATAAGGCTCCAACAACATACCCACTTGGCTCGATGTCTAGCTGAACAGCGTGAAAGCGTTCACTCACCTCGTTCATTTGTTGTTGATACAGGCAGACAGCTTTGAGAATACCGCTACAGGCTCCAAGCGAACCTAACTTCACATTCAGAAAATGGTATCTAGTGTCGGAGGTAATCCACGGTGAGAAGCTCTGAATATGATGCATCCAAATAGGCTCTTCGCCTTCAACAGATACAGTAAAGTCACTCACCGGATATTTACAGTTAAGCCCTAACTGCTGCATGACCTTCTCTACTGCGATTGACTGTTGTGTGGCATCTAAATCAACACAAACGTTTCTGCTGAATAAACCACCTTTGCTCGGCTCGCATTTCGCCGCCACGACCGAACTACGCGAACCATTCACGTCATCATTTTTGGCATTAAATCCCAAAACCCAGGTAGGTCGACTTGAGACCAACTCTCTTTTTATTCTTCCAAGAGCCATCAAAAAGGATGCCTGCCCGTAAGGATACAAGTAGATATTTGTACTTGGATGACCACCTAAGGCAGAGGATATCTCAAGCATGATTTTTTTCAGTAGCGTTTTGTCGCTGAGTTGGGGCAACAATACGCAAACACAACCAGATACTTCTGCTTGTTTTAAGCTTCTCCCATGTGACGCAATCAGCTTAAACAGTCGTTCTTCATAAACTTCATTGTTAACGTTTTGTGTTTTTTCACCGGAAAACCTAAATGAAGCATCGAGAATAGAGCTGACTTGTACTTCCTCATCGTCAATAAGACATAAAGGCATCTTAAAACCAATTCGCATCTATCCCCCGATGAGGACGGTCGGTACACCGACGAGAATTTTTCCACCATGAGATGTAGAGTCCCCTGATCTAGCAGCCGGTTTACCATTAATCTTAACGCTAGAAGACCCCGAAGATATGCTGTCAGGCGGCCCGATACAAACGAGTTTGTCACCTTTTCTCGCAGCAGGGATGCCTCCTATTTTTACATTTGGAGAACCCATAACAACAGGACCTCCAACATGAGGGATCTTGCCTGTTTTCTTTGGACAAAGGTGAAAACTTCCAATCACTGCTGCTGGTTTACCCATTCTCAGTTCCCTCTTAATTCAAAGAGATTTGTCCTGCTTTCAATGCGATTGCAGAGCCATTGATAGAAATCTTGTTGCCCTTAATGTTGATTTCGCCAGAACTCGACATTTGAATTGAGGCTCCACCGACTTTAATTTCAATACTTTTCCCTGCATTGAGAGACAACACTTTTCCAGTGTCAGAGGTATAGTTCTCTCCCACTTTTAACGTCGCATTTTTTCCAACGTCTTGAGTGACATCGTTGGTTACTTTCTCAACTTTATTGTTCTCAACCACAATATCTACGCAGTCTTCGACTAACATTTGGAACAACTTTTCTGCGTGAAGGTAAATGTGTTCTTCGCCAGGTTTATCTTCAAAGCGTAACTCGTTGAAATTGGCGTTTCCTTTTTGAACTGAGCGGGACTTAAAACCGCTTTGAGAACTTTTCTCTGGAAGAGAATACGGGGGCAACTGGCTCCCGTTATACAGCGCACCCGTGACAATAGGTTGATCTGGGTCGCCATTCACAAACTCTACGATAACCTCTTGCCCTACCCGAGGATGAAACACCGCACCCCATCCATTTCCGGCAACGCTTTGAGCAACTCGAATCCAACACGAACTATTTACATCGTACTTACCCAAACGATCCCAATGGAACTGTACTTTTATTCTGCCATGTTTATCAACGTATACCTCACCGTCTTTATTACCAGTCACAATGGCTGTTTGAAGACCTTTAATTTGCGGTTTAGGGTAAGTAACCGCCGGCCTTAAAATGGTTTTAGAGTCCACACAACTAAACGCAACACGAACACCTTGAGAAGCGGTGCCACCCAGACCAGTTTGATTAAACACAGAAGCAAAAATCGCCACAGAGGCCAAGACATATTCTTTTCCTACTCGCGATTTATCTTCGTGTTTTTTGAACTTAAAACATTTACCCACAGAAAAGGTTCGACAACTCGCCTCTCCGCTACATAGATAAACGTTCTGTTGAAGGGATTCAATTGCGTGAGTGTTTCGAAGCGAGTACTGATCGTCACTTTCTGTTTCACCCAGATACTCAAAATACTCACTCGCAGGTACTGTAAACAGTGCAGTATCACCAGCAGCTACGTTTTTGGGTTGTGAGGCTGGTTTTAGCATATTGAAGCCAGACTTCTGGCTTGATTTAGTCGTTAAAACTTGTGTTTCGTTCCAATCAGAAATGTGACTCGACTCTGAACTGCCTGTATCGAAATCGACCATAAACTCAGGACTGGGTTTGTAAAAGCTTACATCATCAAAAATATCTAGGACATGGGATGATTTAGAGTGACTAAAGCAAAAAGAGAGCCCTTCTTCGGCTAGGAGGCGCTGAACAAAAGCAAGATCAGATTCTTCATACTGAACTTTGTAGGAATATTGGGGATACGTATTTTTTAGTTCAAATTTAAATGCAACACCATGCTCTGAAAGCACTTCGGAAATAATGTCTTTTATATTTTTCTTCTGAAAGATTTTACAATTATTTCTGTACGCTGCGAACTTAACTTTCGGTTCAACAATAATTTCAATATTTTTGTAGTTTTCTCCATTATGAGAATTCATCACTCTCTGGCCTTCGAGCTTTGCAGCAGAGACAATGCCATGGAAAAAACGCGGACTTTTAGAAACACGACTACTATTTTCCACTGAAATCGTTACTTCTTTACCCACGATTTCATTGAGCTCATTTTTTTGATCATTAAAATAAGCTTTAGCACGCAATGAAAAAAGCTCCGAGATCCCTTCTCTATATTCGAACGAATTGAGAATAAGAGCATCTTTTCCAAACGGAGAAGAAATACGGATAAAGTTGTTGTCTTGACTTGCTTTTTTCATTGGATACTTATATTTCCTTTTGAAATGGCGGAGGAGATAACCCCTCCGCACAATAAATTACATTTGTTGACCTTTAACACCGCTGTAACCGTAAACCAACGGAGCAGAAGTGTTGTTTTTGTCATCAGTAGGTGTCACTGTCATCATCATTTCAGTGTATGAAATTGTGATAGTTTCTACTGGGCGATCATCTTGAATCGATACTGAGTAGTTAGAAATCATCGCATCAGTCAGTTCGATTTTCATGATTTCTTCAACTTTTTCGCCCTGCTTAGTGATGTGGAATACTGCAGGTTTACCTTTACCGATTGTTGCTTCCTTGAATAGATCAGGAGACGAACGATCTTGAAGTTTAGTGATAGTTAAATCATATAGGCGTGTTGCACTTGCTTCACGGTCCATTGCTGTACCCGTGTAAGAAGAAATTTCACGACCAACACTCCAATCTACAGATAGTAGTGTAATTAAATCCTTATATTGTTCCGCTGTCGCTTCACCTTTAATATCTGCGTATTTAAGATACGTATTAGACTGCATGCTAATCTCCTAGAGCATTATTAATTGACATATTTCGTATTAATTAAATTATCTGAATAATGATAATTAATGATTGATGTATCAAAAACTTCATTTTAAATACGCTCCTTTATATCTTTAAATTAGATTTAAATTAAGCGATATTTATAACTAACAATAGTTATTATGAAGCAACTCTCAATTATTATTTACAGAGTTAAACTTGTTAAATAAGTGAGACTTCTAGTTCTTTAATTGAACCTCTAACATTAATTTCATCGAACGTCTTACCATTAAGAATTGCATTCAATATTTCATGAGAAATTTTAGGAAGTAAATTATTTTCAATGGTGGTTTGAACTACACGAGCACCACTTCCTGACTCATTACTATTGTCTACAATGTCATTAATTAGTTGTTCATCAAAATACAACCCTGCCGAATAATGTTTTCGGATACGGTTAGATACTTTGTTGAGTTTTAACTTAGTTATTTCCGTTAGGACTTCTTTTCCGAGAGGCAAGTAAGGTAATACATTAACTCGCCCCAAAAATGCAGGTTTAAAATCTGTTAGCAAATCATCTCTAAGCGCTTCTTTTAGAACTTCCGGTTCTGGCGCTAAGTCTGGATCTGCATAGAGAGACATTGTGGTTTCTGTGCCAGTATTCGCAGTCATGATAATGATGGTGTTTTTAAAATCGATATCTCGACCTTCACCATCTTTAATGGAGCCTTTATCAAACACTTGATAGAAAATATCTTGCACACCGGGGTGCGCTTTTTCCATTTCATCCAACAGAATCACACTGTAAGGTTTACGCCTTACGGCTTCCGTTAGAACGCCCCCCTCACCGTATCCGACATATCCAGGAGGAGAGCCTAACAACAATGAAACCTTATGCTCTTCTTTGAATTCCGACATATTGATCGTGGTTACGTTGTCTTCGCTCCCATAAACTTTCTCTGCGATAGCAAGAGCGGATTCCGTTTTTCCGACACCACTAGGGCCAGTTAATAAAAACACGCCATTAGGTTTAGTTTCATCCGTCAATTGGGCACTTGCTGTTTTGATCACTTCGGACATGATTTCTAGAGCATGATCTTGCCCCACAACTCGCTCGCACAAGCTATCTTTTAGGTTAAGAACCGCTTCAATTTCGTCATCTTGCAATTTTCCAAGTGGAATACCTGTCCAATCAGAAATTACCTCAGCAATCAAAGATTCATTCACATGAGAAAAGACTAAAGGTTGCGCGTTGAGCGCTAAGTTCGATTCGATTTCCTGTAATCGCTCTTTGTCACAGTCGGCATTCTCTTCTATCACCTTAGCTCTCAAGGACTTAGCTTCTTGAACCCACTGCTTTTCTTGTTCCCAAATTGCCTCTAATTCTATGACTTGATTAGATAACTCATCGATATCATATCGAATATTATTAAGCTGTTCATCGTGACTTACGCCTAACAGAGCCTCTTTGGAAAGTTGTTGAAACTCCGCTTCTTTGATGTTTAGCTTTTTCTTTTTGCTATCCAACGCGCCCGGAGTGGCAGATTGGCTCAATGCAACACGCGAACATGCAGTATCTAATACCGATACTGCTTTATCTGGTAGTTGGCGTCCGTTGATGTAGCGAGCAGAAAGTTGTACCGCTGCATTCAGTGCTTGGCTTGTGATATAAACATCATGATGTTGCCCCATGATGTTAACCAAGCCTCTAAGCATATCTACCGCTAACTCAGGAGTCGGCTCGTCTACTTTCACAACCTGGAAGCGCCTCGTTAACGCGGCATCTTTCTCAAAATATTTTTTGTACTCAGCCCAAGTAGTTGCAGCGATGGTCCGTAACTCTCCTCGAGCCAACGCTGGTTTCAATATGTTAGCAGCATCACCTTGTCCCGCTTGACCACCACCTCCGATTAGACCATGAGCTTCATCGATAAAAAGAATGATTGGCTGCGAAGATTCGTTCACTTCTCGAATGAGATTTTTAAGTCTATTTTCAAACTCCCCTTTCATCCCCGCACCCGCCTGAAGCAAAGCAAGATCGAGTGATTTGATGGCAACATCATGTAAAGCCGGAGGAACATCCCCATCCACTATTTTTTGCGCCAGCCCCTCAATTACCGCAGTTTTACCTACACCAGCCTCGCCCGTTAAGATCGGATTGTTTTGGCGACGACGTAATAAAATATCGATCATCAAGCGGATTTCATTGTCGCGACCGATAACAGGATCTATTTTTCCAGCTTTAGCTTGCTCAGTAAGATCCGTTGTGAACTGATTCAATGCTGAGTTCGAGCAACTCGTCGCCTTAGAAGTATTGTTTCCACCATCGCCCACATGCTCTTTCATTGCGACTAGGCGAGATGGTTCGACTTTGTCTAGCTCCGCGCTAATAGCGTTCATCATATTCACTAGCGTGTCATCAGAAAGATACGCAAACAGTAAGTGGATACAGTTCACTTGTTCTTCATGAAACTCTATCGTTGCGCACATCAAAGCATTCTGCATCATGGTTACAGTATAAGCAGAAAGGCCTGGGACGGTTTGGCATCCAGTTTTGTATTTTTCAAGCTGAGCTTGCAGTTGTTCTTCGACTTTTCTTTCATCAATATCAAAAGCTTCAAACACTTCTGAATAAATACCGGATGGATGTTGAACTATCGCCAACAACCAGTGGGTCAACTCTATACTATGATGTGTACGCGAACTTGCCATTGCAGCCGCTTGCTCTAGCGTTTCCTTCGCTTGCGGAGACAATCTTTCGACCAACGCTGAAAGTGATAATGAAGCCATTATGTTTCCTTTAAACCGTAATTGTTATGTTGCGATCTTCCGTACGTTCATGTTTTTTCAGTACAGAGCCGACACCTAACTGACCTTGTTGCTTAGATATTTGAACTTGAGGCAATAGACTATGTTTAGTCGTGAGTTGCCATTTAACGTGCTTGTGTTTGCCAATGAAGTCACCTGCTACCTGTTTTATCGTTTTCAATGTATTGGTCTTGGGTAATAGATTTTTGACTTGCTTACTTTCCTTTGGGAGAAACTCAATTGTTGTACTTGCATTGATATTCCAGGCTTTTTTTCCTAGTGACGCACCAGCACCGAGTTGTGCAAACTGGCCTTCGGGCATACTTTTCGATGCCAAACGAGTTTGTTCAGATTTAGACAGTCGCATCCATTGACCTTGAAACTCGTGAATACGAATTTGGCAACCAGACAAACATTCCAAAATGCTCTTCAATGCACCTTTACTTCGTGTTGGAGATGCATACATGCCGCCATAATGCAGTGCTAGATCATTCCCATCGCCAGTCAATGACGACATGCAATCAGTTAATGGGGAGCGCTGATTTTTTGCATGCGCACGCGCTTGTATGGTTAACTGACTCAACTGCCAACTTCGATAATAGAGGGATAAAAGCCGGTGGTTAAAAATGTCATAGAAGTCCACCATCGCATGATCGCCTTCTTTCAGTCGATGCAATGCAAGCTCACTGTAATGCTGAGGCAGTACACCCTGCTCCCCCGTCAAGCCAATCAAATTTGTCTCAAGCGCTAATTTATCTTTACCTAATGGTTTAGTAGAAACGAGTTGCGCATTCTCAAAGCCTAAAGACGCATTGACCTTTAAGTTGAGTTTCTCGTTTTTTGGTAATGCATCTGTTCCAATTTGCGATTCAACTTTCAAAAGCTCTTGCTCAATAAGATGAATAGATTCAAACAAAGAACGTTGCTTTAGCTCGCGGTAGAAGTCCTCTGAGCTCATAACAACACCTTATCACCTGTCAGCGCAGGCCATACGTGAAAGGAGCTGCTGGTTGATTTCAACTTAATCTCTAACTGCGTAAACACGTTAATCTCCGCATATTGAGCAAAGTAAACAGATAACACGCTACCCAATAAAAAGATCTGCTCTTTTGGCAGTATCTGATCGGATACTGTTAGAATCAGCTTTACTCCATGTGCAAAACCAACTTTTCCTTTCTGACTAACCCTACCGGTTGTATGTTCAAACTCTAGCTTGACTAGAGCATCTATAACGGCTTTTGTTTCGGCCGTGCCTGCAAATGCATACAAGTTCAATGTTTGTTTTAACGTTGCTAGGCCGTCAGCTTCAGTAAAATGGTTCAATGTTAATAGCTTGGTAAGCTGCCATCGTGTGCTTTCATCCATCTCTGGCCTAAGCGTTTCGGAGAGAGACGTTAAGCACCTAATTGATTTAAAATTATCATCAACATTGGGTAACTGAACCTTTGGTAGCCCGCCACCAAATGGAATTTTTTGTGGCAAATTACGATTGCAACACTCAGCTTCCACATACATCAGCCAATTATCTCTGCTTTCAGGGCTGAACAACTGGTATTGCTTATCAACAAAAGAAACATAAGTCTCTCGACCAGGCTCATCGTAGCCACCGGCCCAGTTTTTGTCCTCTCGTCTCATTAACCAATACACTTCACTCGCGCTCATGTAGTGCGTGTGCTCTCCTGAATGGTAGCAGGGTAAGTGCTCGTAAGTTTTGTTCCAGTTTCTCAAGGTAACATCAGAAATCGAGACAACTTCATTACTCTCTGCATCTTGGTACTGAGGAGATAATTGATACTCGTACTCTGTTGGAAGGAGACGTTTAGGTTCCATGGTTGATTTGAACAGATTTACAATGGGAACACAGCCAACCATGACACTTTCCTCGTCTACTTGCTTTGGTAGCCAGTCATCGCTTGTATCGAAGTAAAAGCAAATCTCGACCTGCCCTTGAATCTCTAACTTATCTAAGCCGAGCTCAATCAAGTCAAAGAACATGAATTTTTCTGGGAAATGAAGGTACTCGACCAATAAACGAGATCCCGAAAAACTTCTCTTACTGTAAGGAACGACTTGCTCCTCGTCCCCAAAACCAACCGATTGAAGATGCCTCTTAGTTAGAGGCATGATCTCTTTACCATCAAACACGATTGAAAGACCAATCAAACTTTGGAATAACATTTGATATAGCTTGAGTGTTAATTGCGTCTGTCCATTTAAGTACAAACGCAAACAATCGATACCCATGGAATTGATAGATGACTCTGAATCATGAGCACTCAGCTGACACCTTAGTACAGAGTGCGCATTATGCTCCCACTTAGAGCCAGTAGGCTTGAAAGGCGCGTTCTCAAATGAACCAGAGATAATATCGAGTGGATACATTGTTGTCGGGTAACCGGTTCGAAACTGGCAATCTTGATATCCAGGGGCACTAACTTCGACTCTTTCACCCACAGGAATAGCAAATGAACTAGTGGTTGACTCTGAACAGTTCAATTTAATCACGGACATCGAAGGAATTGGCGCATGAAAGTCCGGATATAGCTGTCCCATCAGTGATTCCGTAAACTGTGGGTAACTGTTATCCAGACTTTGTCTTATCCGAGCGGTTAAAAAAGCACAACCTTCCAACAGACGTTCAACATGTGGGTCTTCAACTTGTTCTTCGCTGATACGTAACCTAGCCGCAATTTTAGGATATTGCTCGCCAAACTCTTGTCCTTTGTGTCGCAGATAGGCCAATTCACGATTGTAGTATTTTAGAAACTCTTCACTCATTTCGCTCGACTCAACTTCATTCCTAAGTTCACTGGCTCGACTTCCGAATTGAATTTCAACTCGTGGATGTCATTATCAATCAAACAAGTTGCGCTAATTTCTAACCGTAAGGTTCGATCTATCGCATTTTTTTCATCAGAAATTTGAACGTGCGGATTTCTTAACCGAGGTTCAAACTCCCGAATAGCTTCATAAACGATGTCACACAACTGACTTTGTCCATCTTGGCTGCTATAAGGCATTGATGAAAAATCAGGTAACCCATAGTTCAGAATTGAGTATCTAACTTCTAAAAAGTCTTCGTGAATATTTTTCCAACCAATACGACTATTAAGCATCGACTCTAAGTCTCTTAACAAACCATTGAGCATGTGTTGCTGACTGACAGGAAAATCTTTTTCTTCTCTGGTAGTTGGGTCGCTATCAATCAACTTGTCTAGCAGTGAAACCGTTAAAGCCATAATTGCTCTTACGCCAACTCTTTTGTTACTTGTAGATTTTGTAAGTCAGAAATCGGCAGCGCCATTTCACCGACAAGCCAACACTTCAGGCCTAAACCTAAGTAAACTTCTTTGTCAGCTATTTGTTCCCAATCCGTTTCACGACCTAGTTTCTGAGCATCACTTTCTGAATCCACGTAAGTCATCGGCATATGGCCTTCACCTTCACCTAAACCGTCAATGTCAAACTCAACGGGGCGCCAAACACTTTCTAGCAAAGAGGTAGCAGATTTGATTTCTAAAGTGTTGATGCTAGCAATAGGGACGAGGAAGTAGTTGCCTGCGGTAGAAAACAGCTCAATGTAACCACCTAAACGATCATCAATATCCCGCACGTCTGAGAACGAAGTATCATTAGCTAAAAAGCCTTTTTCTTGTCTCAGTTCTTCGATTTGAAGAGCAAGTTCAGAAACTTGTTCATAATCTTGACTCACCATTGATAAGTTGAAGTTAACCAATGACTTAGTTAGTTCTTCGTTCTCACCCAATACCTTCGCGGTTGCCGCTCCTTGAGCGAAATCCTTTCGCGCTTGAGCAGCTTTAACCAGATGTCTTAACTGGCTAGCGCCTGGAAGATATTCAGGAAACAGTTTAATAGACTGCATCAGTTGCTCATCAGCTCGCTCAAAATCACCATCAATACAAAGCAGTTCAATAAAAGAGCTTCTCAAACTGGCATCCTTGGGAGATGCCTTTATTGCTTCGATTAGTAGTTCTAAAGCTTGTTGCAACTGCCCTTCCGATAAGGCATTTTTCCACTGAGTCATCTTTCTTTCCTTACACCAAATGTTCTGGTGATAATTCCGTAATTAATTTGATACTTGAGACCATTTGGTCGAGCTGAAAATGAGGGCGTAAATGTATCACCGAGTAGAAGTGCCCTGGCGTATCGCGTTTCTCTCTAACTTTGATCTTCGCTTCGTTCAATGGGTACTTAGCTCTGAGTTCATCCGAAGCTTCGTCTGAAGCCGTTGTATATTGATGTAACCAAGTCTGAAACTCCCTCTCGAGCGATGCCGCGTCCTGATAGCCACCTATCTTGTCTCGCCCCATAACTTTGACGTAGTGTGCTATACGCGATACACACATCGTGTATTGGAGCATTGAGGTGAGTTTTGCATTAGTCGCAACATGCTTCTCTTCGTACAGTTTTGGCTTATACAACGAAACATTGGAAGTCATGCCGACCATGTCTGTTTCAGGAACTGGTGAAATCGGAATGAACCCACAATCAGACAGTTCTTGCTCTTTACGCTCAGAGACTTTTAGATTTAAAGGGCATCTATCTCTGTCATTTTTGCCATTAATGCGCGTTTTGTTTCTTGTAGGAGCAACAATAATGCCTTGACTATAATCCCCCTGTTTTATTCCTCGCATGTGAGTAAACCAACCGTGCTCTTGGAATGCTCTAATCGAAACAGCAGCAAAACAGAAGGCTCCACTTCCCCACAATAAATCGTTATTTGAATCGTCAATATTCTCTTGAAATTCAAATTGATCGTTTCGAGAACCATCACTTTTGTAGGGTTGTCGAAAAAGCACGTTAGGAGCGGTTAAGCCAATAAACTTGGTATCATCGTTATCTCGCAACTGTCTCCATTTGACATAATCAATTTGTTCAAATTGTGCCGCAACGTCTCGAGTCGACGAAAGTTCGGCAAATGTGTTCACACCGAATATTTCAGGAGACGCAGACATTACAAATGGACTAAATGCCGCAGCAGCAGACTGAGATATCTTGCTTAGCACAGAGATATCTCTATCAAAATAATTTGTTCTCGGGTCATAACGTAATTGATAATCACCAACAACCACACCAAAGGGTTCTCCTCCGGCCATTCCATATTCATTTTGATAGAGCAATTTAAACAAGGCAGACTGATCGAACTCGATAGCCTTGAGCGCATCTTTACTTACTTCATTCCATGTTGCAGATAGAACTTTAATTTTTACGGAGTCAGACGATGGTTTATCAACTTGTTCACATAAATATCGAACGCCTACCCAACTGCACTCTAATTTCTGAAAATCTGGATGATGAATGATCTCATTGAGCTGCTTCTGTAATAGTGTGTCAATGGTATTAATCGTGCTCACAATGCTATGGCGAAAACTCGCAAAATCTTTAGATTGCGTGCCTTCCAACCAAATTCGTGCCGCAAGTATTGAATCTGAACATTCAACAAATTGAGTCAACCAATGACTGTCAAACTCAGCCAGGCCCATCGGTGTAAACTCGTGTGTGAGTTCCTCTGGGTCTAGAAAGTTCAATGCATCTATTTTCGTCATAACTACCATAAGCTTGGCTTAATGGCTGGTCGAAGTGACCAGCCATTAACTCTATTTAGCCACCCGACTGAGGAATTTTAGCAACGAGTCTTAAAGACGTGGTTAGCTCTTCCATTTGAAGCCATGGTTTGAGCCAAGCAACCGCGTTGTAAGAACCAGGAGAACCTGGAATCTCCTTAACTTGTACGCGAGCGTCGGCAAGAGGGTATTTCGCACGAATTTCTTGACCGCCACCTTCAGAAGCGTTCACATAGCCAAGAATCCAACGGTTCAACCAAGATTCAACGTCTTCTGCTTCCATAAAGCTACCGATCTTGTCTCGAGCCATTACTTTCAAATAATGTGCAAAACGAGAGGTTGCCATCATGTAAGGAAGTCTTGCTGAAATTGCCGCGTTTGCTGCCACTTCTGGAGATTCATGATTTGCTGGTTTTTGACAAGTTTGAGCACCAAAGAACACGGCATAGTTTGTATTTTTGTAGTGACACAACGGTAAGAAACCCAGTTTACCCAATTCCGCTTCACGGCGGTCTGTAATGCCAATTTCCGTTGGGCACTTCATATCTGGGTCACCATCATCACTCATGAAGAAGTGTGTTGGTAGGTTATCAACTCGCCCACCACCCTCTGCGCCACGAATAGCAGTACAGAAACCATACTTAGAAAATGCATCCGTCAGTTTGACGCCAAGCACGTACGATGAGTTCATCCAACAATAATCATTGTGATCAGCATTAACGGCGATACCCGACACAGGATCCACATCAAACTCTTCAAAGCCAAACGCTTCTACAGGAGAGGTAGCTTGGCCGTATGGCAAGCGAGCTAATACTTTAGGCATCGTTAAGCTTACAAAACGAGAATCTGCACTTTCACGGAAAGAGCGCCATTGCGCATATTCCAACGACTCAAAGACTTTATCTAAATCGCGCGGTTTAGATAGTTCTGTCCACTCATCAAAACCAAATAGCGCAGGAGAAGCAGCAGACAAGAATGGTGAGAAACCCGAAGCAGCAACATTCGACATTAAACGCAAAGACTCAATATCTTCTGGATGGTTTGTAAACTCGTAGTCACCAATTAAAGCACCATATGGTTCACCACCAGCGCTACCAAATTCAGATTCGTACACTTTTTTAAAGATTTGACTTTGATCGAATTCAACCGCTTTACTTAAGTCTTTATGAAGCTCTTTCTTCGTGATGCTGATCATGCGAATTTTCAGCGTAGAACTTGTCTCAGAATTCATGACTAAGTAATTCAGCCCACGCCATGAGCCTTCTAACTTTTGTAGCTCAGGATGGTGCATAACTTCAGAAAGCTGCTCTGAAATCTGTCTATCAAGCAAATTAATCGCTTCACGGAAAGTTACGGTTAGGTTTTTATTCCAAGAAACCGTCCCCTTCATCGCTTCTTCAGTCAGTGTCTTGATCAGCTCTTCTGCTCTCGATGCTTCTGTTTGTTTCGTCGCACCAATAGCCTGTTCAAGAAATGAAGTGGTTTGTTCACCCACCGTAGGATCGAGTTGTTTTTCAACTTGAGTCGTCATTATTCTGCTCCCTCAGTACTTTCTGATGGCGCTTTTTTGCCAAGATCTAGCTCACCAGCTAGTTTTGCCAAATTGTCTGTATTGTTGAGAACTTCTTCTAGGATGTTTTCAAGTTCTTCCGAACGGTCGACTTTAGTCATCAAGTCTCGCAGTTTGTTACGAGTTTCCATCAGCTGACGCAATGGTTCTACTTGATTGACAATCGCTGCTGGTTCAAAGTCTTGCATCGATTTAAAGCTCAGTTCAACCGCAAATTCAGAATCGTCATTTGCTAACTTGTTTGCGACTTTGAACTTAACCGATGGACTCATCTTTTTAAGTACATCATCGAAGTTATCACGATCGATTTGAATGAAACGGCGATCCTTTAATGGTTTCAATGCTTCGGTATTTTGGCCTGCAAAGTCGCCCATAACACCCACCACAAAAGGAAGCTCTTTTTTCAAAGTTGTTCCTTCGGTTTCAACATCGTAGGTAATGTGAACACGAGGCTTCCGTACTCGTGAAAGTTTCGAGTGGATACTCGTCATACCATTCTCCCTTTATTAATTTTCATTTTGTTCTGCTATGCCAACCAAACGGAAGTAGCTTCGTTTTGCGTCTCCGTCGGAGATTAGTTCCGCCAGTAATTCAGGCAGAGGCATTCCACACCAACGAATAATTTGTTCGATGGAGTAAGAAACTGGTGAGTGAGGCTCGCTTTCTCTAAAAAAGTCCGCCACATGTTGCAACTGTTGAATAGCTTGTTCTCGAGATTGCATGTTTGTAACTAATAACGCAGATGAGTTGTGAGTAACTGCTTGTTGACTTGCTTCTTCTAACTCTTCATCACCATTTTCGTCAGAAATGGAGACCTCAGCCTTATCCTTAAAACGATTACCCAACAAGTGCTTAAGTGCCGCGTGTATTGATTCAATTCTTTTTGAAATATATGAGCTAGGCGTTACATCCCCTACAGCGTCATCAAGTCGCTGACTGAACTCATTAAAAGCACCTGTAGCGAACTCGAGATCTGCAATCAGAGACTGGTAAAACTCATCAGAAGTTGATTTCACAGTGTCAGTGATACGCGACAATTCAATTGCGCCTTGATCTACTCGTGCTCTTCGCTTGTCTTCGTCCAAGCGCTCGAGTTCAATAGCTTGTTGGTATTCCCAATATGCATAAGCTTGCTCTACACCCATATCCGTCAATGGAATTGAGGCAAGAGGAAAGATCAGCGTTCCCTCACTATCAATACCATTAAGTCCGGTGATGGCAGAAATCCGCGTTTCTATGCCGTCTTCATCAGGCATTGGGTGCAGCTCATCCCAATATGACTCAACAAACGCGCTAGCAATTTTGTAGCCTACGCCCATGCCTCTAAAACCATAAAGCCGAGTTAATGCTTCTATTAGCCAGGCAACAAACTCAAAATCTTTTGATTGTGTAGCGAGAACTTCTGGTACTTCTTCAACAAAAACGCGCCATAAGTTGTTATGTGTATGAATACTCTCTTCTTCGATGATGGCGTTTCGCTCTGCGTTTCTTGCCACCATTCGCTGATCTTTAAGTCGATAATAAGCAGACTGAGGAGAGACATCCTCTCTTGGATCAATGCCAGTAGGATTGTCTTCCGAAATTGGTGCAAGGACTTGCTCATACCAATCAAACATCGTGTTACTCATACTCTCCCCCTCAAAAACACAGGAATAGTCGCATCATCTCGCCTAGCGGAGTCAAACTCACTAGGTTCTTGACGCACTTTAATGAGCGCACACGTCACGTTATCACTAGCGCCACGCACCAGAGCAGAGTGCATTAATGCCAAACCAGCTTGGTTAACTGAATCTGCACATAGAGTTTTATGCATTTCATCACAGCTTAGTTCCTTGGAAAGTCCATCACTGCACAACAAGAACTGGTCACCATCCACAAGCTGTCCCGATACTTGGTCTATCGTCACCATCTCATCAACCCCAACAGCTCGGGTAATTACATTGGCTAATGGATGGGACTCTGCGTCTTCAAATGCCAACAAGCCTTGTTCAACTAACTCCATCACTTGGCTATGGTCACGAGTTTTTTGTACAAAAGTACCGTTTCTCAATTGATAAATGCGGCTATCACCAACCCATAGGCAGTGGTAATAACCATCCTGAATAAACAACAGCACCAATGTTGTGCCCATTGTCTTTCCATCTAAGTTCATTTGAGCATATTGATAGATCTCAAAATTCGCTTGCTGCACTGCAGCGCGAATATCATCTATATTGGTGTTTGGCACATCTTGCATATGGCGTGCAATTCTGTCGACCAGCATTTGACTCGCGATATCGCCAGCGCTATGGCCGCCCATGCCGTCCGCAACAACCCAAATATGCTGTTCAGTCATATCCAGTAACGCATCCTCATTATAAGGACGAACTTTACCTGCATGAGTTTTGGCAAAAGTAAAATAATTCCAATTCATTCTTTGCTTCCTACCAACTCCACTTTTGCCAACGACCATCTAACATTGCAGAGAATTGGCCAATAGATGGCAGTCCTGTGCTAACAAACATACATGATTCAATATGAGTAGAGCCTTCTGTCCACCAGAAGCATGGTTTTCTCTGTTGACTCTCAATTAGATGATTTAACAACGTGTTTTGCTTTGCTTCAGTTGAAAAGCTAAACACTGTTGAGATCGGGCTTTGGTACAAAAGCGCCATTTCTTCATTGCATATCGATACTTCAGAAACAAGCTCACACTTTTCCTGCATGCTTCGGTGCCATACATCAAATACAAATTCATCGTCTAACACTGACAGCGCTAGAGTCTGGCTATCTTCAGTCCAGCCACTTTGTGCCCAATACTGTGCTGCTTTGCCTTTTACCGCTCGAACAACAGTAAAAAAGAAGTAGCGACCGCATGCATCTACACTTGGAATCATGCTGCCGATATACGTAGCATCGTCCATGTAACTCACATCCAGTGCAAAGTGCCAAACTGGTGCAGTTAAAAAATAATCGTTCCAAGTGTCACCCAGTTGCTCTTTACTCACTGCAATAACAGCTTGCTGCCAGTCGTGCCAACGGTTTGCAAATTCAGGAGAAATACCGTCCTTAACAAAGTCACCTTTAGCCGGCATTTTTCCGATGTAGCCCCACTCAGGCGTTACAAGGTTTGCGGACATCTGAACCTCTCCATCTCATTAGACCAAAATGGGTTGATTGCACTAGATGGAATCAACTCAAGCTGAACCTTGTTCCCCTTCAAATCGATCATGACAATGTTGTCGTTGCGGGACTCTGGTCGAGCCTTGAGTGATTGGTCCAATAGTTTGAAAATGCCCCATTCCCCTTCATAGGTATGAGCAATTTCTCGTTTTGATTCGGGCGGTGTAAACACAATACGCGTCTGATCTTGACCCGATGGCCAGCGAAGTTCCTTCGATCTCGCAGGACCGTGCTTATAAACCAAGTCTTGATCACCTAGCTCTAGCACAAATCGAGTAATGTGTTGATCTAGATATACGGGTTTCATACCAAACTCGACTCGTAGCGAGTTATCTGATTCAAAGAACGATTGTCTAATGCGTTTTGCCCTTTGAAAAACTGCAAGCGTCTCGGGCCTTACACCGATTTCTTTTTCTAGTCTCCAACGACTCTTAGACGTATCAACAAACGGCTCCAGATATTCTTGGAAGAACGAGTCCAACGTACCACCGTACCCGAAGAATCGTTGAAAGTCCTTTAGACGAACTTCCTTCGTTGCATTAGGTTCAAATGGGTATCTACCTGCTATAGTCCGCTGATAAGGACGCACTACATTAGTCACCCAAAGCTGATTTAGATGATCTTTAGAGCCGCTTTCTGCAAACTTAACCGATTCCTGTGACAACTCTCCCAACCATTGATTAAACGGTTTTGGTAAGAGATCTTTTGCTCTAGCAAAGGAGGCAGCAACATCCTGAGTCACCGTTCCATCCAATATGCTTTTGTAAGCAATTTTTTGATTGTTGCCAGAGCTAGACAAATCAGATAAGTACGAACGCAAATTCACCATCGCTTGCTGAATATCATCAAAGTCTTGTTCACTAAGTCGTAAGATTTCGGTGAAATGGGATTCAACTTCTTTACCTGGTAGAGCAACATTAAATCCATTCTCTTCAGGCAAATACATATCGAGTTTGTCTGCCGTATTAGAAAACTTCACTTTTGCAACCTTTGCTGCGACTTCCGTTGCTGCCTTTTGATTTTCCGATAACGTTACTTTCGATAACCCCACTTCCTTTTGTATTGCACGCAGAAGTGATTCAATTGGTCTTTCTACACCGGATAGAACTCTTGATTGCTCTGTTGCTAAAGCCAAACTTGGAGCTTGTTTAAGCTGAATATCCTCTATCAGAGTTTTCCACTCATTGACATAATCTTGATAATAGCGGGCTTGAACCCCCTGAATAGCACTATCATGATCAATTTCATGAGCTTTAAGATCATCCCCATACACCCAGTTTTCTTCCATCAATCCTTTGACGGTGCGATTAATCTGAATTTGGAAAATGCTGTGAAAACCGTTGTAGGTATAAAAACCGGAAATACCTTGCGATAGAGGTTTTCCACTTGCTCGCTCAAATTGTTCTAAACCTTTAGGTCCTAACACGTCTGTTAAACGGAAAGACGGAACGTGGCTTTTAGCAAACTGCATCTTCATACGCTGATATGCACGCTCTGGAAGTGACATTTGCGTTAGAACTTCTCGTGCTGCACTAATAGCAGTCGCATCCATTGAGAAGCCTTTCTCGTCGTTCTCTAGTAAGTTTTTAGTATGCACTAGCAAACGCTCACGTAGCTCTTTGTTTAACTCTCCTGGATACTGGCGTTCAAAGTAGAAGTTGAACCAAGCAATTACCTCTTCTTGTTGATACTTTTCCGGATTAAACAACATTAAATACGTCTTTAACGTCTCGTATAAGTATTCACGATGCTGCTTATTCGCTTCCATTTCCGAGACCAAACTCTCTGACAGCAGAGTAGCAAAGTGTTGAGAAAGAGCATCTGAATACGCGTTATTTGCTGCTTGAGAAACTTTGTCACCTTGATACAGACCAAACTTTTTCACTGCATCAGAATGACCATATTTACTATTTTTCCCTAGTGGCAACATCATGATCTTGTCTAACGTGTCTACAGCACTGATAACGTCCGATTCAAAATCAAGGCTCTCTGCACCTATCATCGCTTCAATATGATTTACTTGGCTATTGGTATCGACAATTAACTTTGAATTCCATTGATAACTCAGGAACCAAAGAGCAGAAGCACCAACAAGAACACCAACACAACCCACGTATATGCCCGTACGCATCCATCCAGATTGCTTTTGATAGTGGCGGTTAACGGTACCTAGTAATTGCTCTTTAAAGATGACTCGCTCAAAAAGATTTTTAACAAAATAGCTATGCGAACTGTTAACGTTTGTCGCTAAAGGCAACCTCCCTAGTCCCAATCCATTAGTTGATTCACTCATCAGTCGATCAACAGGAATACCTTCTTGTACAGAGCTAAGCAAGAAAACACCGCGAATAAGGGCTGGCTCTTCAAACGTGTTCTGCGCAAATATCTCAGACAAAAACTCATCTAAGTTTGCTTGTAAAACTCGCAGCTGTTTTGGAAATTCGAATATTAGCGTGCGCTTTTCTAAGTCATCTTCAGTTTCTAATATACGTAACATGCGCGCATCGAGCCGCTCCAACATGCCGTGAAACTCTTTATTAAAGAGAGAAATGACACCACGTTCGTCATCAACTTCTCGTGGGAACATAAATCCAAAAAGTTCCTCACGCTCTTCTTTACTTAAATCAGCAAAAAATTCATTAAAGCCAGCAACCAGATCCATTTTCGTCAGCAGAACATAGATTGGGAATTGCATACCCAACTGATTTTTGAGTTCCTGAAGGCGAGATTTTATTGATCTGGCATGTAAGCTACGCTCTGTACGAGTTTGAGACATCATACTTGCTAGGCTGATTGTTACGATAGCGCCATTGATAGGCCTTTGAGTGCGGTATTTCTTAAGCAACCCTAAGAAACCGTGCCAAGCTTTAGAGTCAACCTTTTCTTGACTATCTTGCGTGGTGTAACGTCCTGCTGTATCAATAAGTACTGCTTTATTAGCAAACCACCAATCACAGTGACGTGTTCCACCTACACCAGCTATAGAGTCAGCCCCTAAGCTCTCAGCTAACGGAAATTCCAAGCCAGATTGCTTTAGAACCGTGGTTTTACCTGTTCCAGGAGGACCAATCAGAACGTACCAAGGTAAATCGTACAAACTACGCTTTCCTTTATGCGTTTTCGTCACAACTTTGATCGCTTGCTCTATACGATCGCGCATTACGTCAATTTCACTGGCGGCTTCTTTGTCTGACTGACTGTCTACTTCAAGCAACGTCTGAATACTTTCGTCTTCTCTAACTTTCTGTTTGTGCTGCTTTGTTAAGTTGATAAGCGCCCAAGCAAAAACAATCACTAAGATCGTAACTAAACGTTGAAAATCACTTTTAAGCGGCTCGTAACCTGCAACCGTGATCAGAGGACCCACAACCCAAATAAAAATGGAGCACGCGGCTACACCGACTAAACCAAGAAACCATCTTTGGGTAAATACTCTGCCTATTTCTTTAATACTCATTTCCTTGCCCAACCGTTAGTTGCCCACAATAAGATCGATTTCAATTCGACGATTCATTGCTCGATTCTCTTCACTGTCATTTTCTACCAAAGGTCTCGCATCACCCAACCCTTCAGGAATTACTCTGCCTTTAAGTGCACTGTTGGCGATTAACTGTTCGGAAAGAGAAGTTGCGCGAGCTAAAGACAAGTGCCAATTGGATGGGTACTTGCTGGTAAATATCGGACGGTCATCGGTATGCCCGGTAATTATGATCTTCCCTTGTGTCGCTTCTAAGGTACGTGCAACTTTAGAAATAACTGGCTGTATGTAAGCCACAACGCTCGCACTACCAGATTCAAATAGGTCTTGAGCTTTAAGAGAAATACGAACTCTATCTTGCAACGCTTCCACAGTGACAAGATCCTTGCCAATCTCCGTTGCTAAATACATAGATATTCTTTCGGCAATAGGGGCTGACTTTGACTCAACCATAGGATTACTAACTGCTGGGGTTGGTTGAATCAGGTTTACCAATTGAGCAAAAGTTTGGTTGGAAGCTTTATTCAACTCGTAACTGAAGTACATAAAAATACAAACAAGCAGTGCGGAAGTTACCGAACAAATCACCCACAGAGGTGCACGTTCCGAAACCTGAGCACCTGCCAATATATGTTGTTCTACTTTGTTACTAAGCTCTTGCTGTACTCCGCGACCATGTGACTTAAGCACTGATACAACTTGTTTTCTCAATCTACGGTGAGCTTCAAGCCCATTTTTTTCTAAACGATACTGGCCTATAAAACCCAAAGATAAGCATACGTACATTAGCTCTAGTAAATCTAAGTGGGATTCCGGATGAGCCAAACAGCTATCTAGATGCTTAAAAAAAGCCTCTCCACCTTGGCTGCTCGCGTAAAAAGAGCTCAACAGAGAATCATGTGTCCAAAACGATTGACTCCCCCAATTGGTATTCAATACTGCTTCGTCTAAAGAACAGCACAGACAATAACGTGCGGTATCAATGGTTTCCAAGTCAACATCATGTTGACGCAGACGATTCTCATAATCCCTAAGTTTTTGCGCGAGCGTTTCTTTAAGAAATAAAGGATCGGAATGAGTAGCTGTTGCTCTGATTTGTCCAATAATCGAAAGTAGACCATTAGCTTCTGCCAATAGTGGATTATCTCCATAAGCAACAACTGAATCGTTGTTAACCAACTCAGGGCTTTTGGATATCACAACAGTACTGTCTGCTGATCTTTGAGGCTGAGCTTTAGATACAGCCGTTCTTCCGCCAGGAGTAGGTTTTACTATCGTCTGTTCCATACTTACCACTTTTATTGATTAATGCTCCAAAGCTCTATGTCCGGATTTGGGAAATGACCAGATAAATGCAGTGCAATACCACCGCTGTCTTTAAGTCGCATCCAGAATGGCCCCTTCTTAACGACCTCAAAATAAACATACCCCGTTTGATATGGAATCTGTCGTGGCACGACACTTAAAGGAGCTACGTTAATTCCATTAATCTGGTTGTTGATTAGATCTCTAATCTGTTCTGCCGGACCAAGCTTCAATTGCGCAGGGACTAAGCGTCTAATCTCATCCGTTGTTGTGTCCGCTTTAATCGCCAATACAAACTGACATGATTCCAATAGTCGCTTATCTGGAAGTGGTGTCACTTGGATACCGTACTGACGTACTTCTAGTGGCAACTTACTTGCAGTCTGATCAAGAACGACACTCAAGTACTGACTAAGGACTTGATTAAGTTCAGCAAACACACTTGCAACTTCAAGGTGATCGTAAGCTTTGAGATTAGGTAAGCGCTTGGTGGTGTGAGAAAACGTTGCCAACTCGCCTATGTAGCCTTTAAAGGTTGTCGCAAGCTCTAAGGGGTGTACTTTCTCCAGCTCACTAAAATGCTTCAATATGGCTTCATATCGATTCAACATTTGCAGCATTATGAAATCTACCGCAGATGCTGAAGCCGCTTTTCCTTTAACAAGTCGTTGAGCGATAACATCTGCGCGTATCTTGGTCATTGCCATTGCATTACGTAGATACCCCGTCATCACCTTGTCATTTAACAAGTTTAGAAGTGGCGGTACGTAAGAGTCATCAAGAATGACCTCTCCTTCCGTAGAAACTTCTTTAATCTTAAGGATTGGTAGCTCTATATAACCTGTTAACTGCTCATTGCTTGATTTCAGCTCGATATTTAATGAGGCCACTTGAATCGTTTCTTCATCTTGGCCCGTCAGGTTATCAATAACGTCTAGATCTTGAAGTAAATACCGAGAAACCGTTGTTTCACTTGGATCCGCGATCATTTTACTGCTGACTTTTGAGAGTGGAACGATCACCTTCACTAAGGTATTTTCCGTCCCTTTTTTTACCTTTAAAGGAGACAGAAAACTTGTTGTTGCTGAAAAGTCTATCAGCGTCATATCAGGAAGAATTGCTTGAAGATTATCAAGTTCAATCAAGCCTGTTTTTAAGGCATGTTCTTTTACACGGCAATTCCAAACGCCCCAGTTATATGAGCCACCTAAACTGTGTAAGCCTTTATATTCATTAGATATTGCGCGTTCGTGCTGTTGAAAATGCTGGGGACGCAGAAACATCCCCTCGCACCAAGCCGTCTTGGAGTATTGCATCATTTATAATTAGCCAACTAAACGTTATTGTACGACCAAAGACAGATCTTCTAACGAGATTTGATAAGTGTTGTAACCCGTCTTATCTACTTTAATGACTTGTCGCCAATTTGAATTCTCAATATCGCGAAACGCGGCTACGATACCCAAATATTCTGTTTTAGGAGACATACTAGCTTGGTAGATTTCTTTTTGGCCTGGTGTCAAAGATATTTCATATTTATTCACCAAGTCTGGACCGAGTACTTTTTCATGCTCCTCATAAATAGAGAAAAAATCTTGGCTCTCAAACAGTGTATTTGATGTAAGTTCAAATACATATACAACAACTGGTGATGGTCTTCCATTCGAGTCAGGGTTGATATTATGATTTGCCGTTATTTCTAAATCCGCATATGGGTCGACCACTAAATTAGCGGCGGAGCATCCCATTAATACTAAAAATATAAACAGCAAAAATGATTTATAAATTTGTTTCACAATCCCACCTTAACCTTTATTCTTGAGCGCTAATTCGTAGTGCTTAGCAAAATCTTCTAAATAAAATGGAGACTCTTTATTGACAAGTTCATCTGTTAATTGGCTATGAATACCTTCAAAGCGCTTCCAACTCTGAGCATATTTTCTTGCTGGAATAACCTTGTTAATTACATTGTCTTTAGCCAATGCATCTGAATAAATAGTATTAGGTTCAACGAGAGACATGACACTCGATACCGTACCCGCTACTCCTTGCATTAAAGCCTGCTCATGATTTTCAATATCGTTAAATGCTTCTTTTATTGCGGCATTAGGCTTTAAAAAACTTGACGTTTTACGGTTATACAAATTGTGAATTGCATCTTCCAAATTTGCTGAAAACTTTAGTGGATTATTTTCAGACTTTCTAAATGCAGTATGGTTAACGCGATTGGTTTGTTTAAATACAGCCCGATTGTGAAGAGTCTCCATTAGCCCAATAAGCATGAGAGAAAACGACTGACCTAATTGTTCAAACCACTGCTCTCGATTTTGGCTTGGTACCATATTGGGGTCGATCCCCATGCCATAAATGAAGGCTTCCAGTTCACCTCGATGCACTGTAGTTTTTTGACTTTTAGCGTTGGTATCAGGCTGCATTGATGCAACTTTAGGTTGTGGCACTTCAGTTTCGTGACTCGGAATTTCTAGAAAATCATCTACTAGACCAATGTCTAACTGAAAATCTGATGGGACAC
>NZ_UHIL01000004.1 GCF_900460535.1 Vibrio parahaemolyticus
ATAGGGAAAATTCATGGAAAAAGCATTATTAGATCTAACGCGTTTAGGGATGCGATTCCCAACGCCAGATGGCGAATTCATCGCGCTTAAGAACGTCGATTTACAAATCAATAAAGGTGAGTTTGTATCCCTGATTGGTCACTCTGGCTGTGGTAAATCAACGGTTTTGAACTTAGTCGCAGGGCTGTACATGCCAACAGACGGCGGCGTGATCGTCGATGGACGAGAGGTGGCAGGGCCGGGACCCGACCGTGCGGTGGTGTTCCAAAACCATTCATTATTGCCTTGGCTCACTGTGTATCAAAACGTTGAACTCGCAATAAAACAAATTGCCGACAAAGAGGGTAAAGCGTGGATTCAGGAACAAGTGAATCACTATTTGGAGTTGATTCAAATGCAGCATGCCGCGCACAAAAAGCCGGATGAAATCTCGGGTGGTATGAAGCAGCGAGTTGGCATTGCGAGAGCACTGGCACTTCAACCAAAAGTTTTGCTGATGGATGAGCCATTTGGTGCGTTGGATGCGCTAACTCGTGCGCATTTGCAGGATGCACTGATGAAGATTCAAGCCGAGCTGAACAACACCGTCATCATGATCACCCATGACGTGGATGAAGCGGTGCTGCTATCCGACAAAATCGTGATGATGACCAACGGACCGGCTGCAACTATTGGTGAAGTGTTAGAAGTGAATCTACCTCGCCCTCGTGAGCGTGTTGCACTGGCAGATGATGCGCAGTATCAGAAGTGTCGACAAGCGGTGCTGAAGTTCCTTTACGAGAAGCAATCCAAAGTCGAGATTCCTGTTTCGAAAGAAGACAAACCCAAAACCGCAGCGCAAACGGCATAAGGAGGCAGCGATGAACAGTCCTTTAACGATCCCAGTAAAGAACGCATTGAGCCACATCGTTGTGGTAGGCAACGGTATGGTCGGGCAACACCTCGTCGAGCAATTAGTGCAGAAAAATGCGCATTTGGAGCACCGAATTACCGTGATTGGTGCAGAGCGTTTTATCGCGTATGACCGTGTACAGTTGTCCTCTTTGTTCGCGGGTAAGTCTCATGATGATTTAATGCTGAGTAACCAAGAATGGTACGACATGCATGGCATCCAACTGGTACTTGGCAGTCAAGTAACAGGCATCGACAGAGAGCAAAAGCGCATTCTGCTTGATGGTGAAGATGTGCTGGGTTACGACCAACTCGTGCTCGCGACCGGTTCGTACCCGTTTGTGCCTCCAATTGAAGGTAAAGACCGAGACAACGTGTTTGTCTACCGCACGCTTGATGACCTTTCACAAATCAAGAAGGCATGTGAAGGCGCAAGAACAGGCGCAGTGATTGGTGGTGGCTTGTTGGGTTTAGAAGCGGCAAACGCACTCAAACTATTGGGGTTAGAAACTCACGTTATTGAATTTGCACCCCGCCTGATGCCCGTACAGTTAGATGATGGTGCCGGCTTAGTGCTGAAAGAGAAGATTGAAGCGCTAGGGCTAACCGTTCACACCTCAACGGGTACGGAACGAATCTGCGATGGTGAAACGGCTAAGCATCGCATGGTGTTTAAAGACAAAGATCCTCTCGAAGTGGATGTGATTGTCTTTTCCGCAGGTATTCGCCCTCAAGATGAATTAGCAAGGCTGGCAGAGCTAGAAATAGGCGAGCGAGGCGGAATTGTGATTAACAACCAATGCCAAAGCAGCGATGAGAACATATACGCGATTGGTGAATGTGCCCTTTGGGAGCAGAAGATCTTTGGCTTAGTCGCACCCGGTTACACCATGGCGAGAACCACTGCCGATGTCTTGACTGGGATGCCGAGCGATGGTTTTAAAGGTGCAGACATGAGCACCAAACTTAAGCTGCTTGGGGTAGATGTGGCGTCTATCGGCGATGCACAAATGCAAACCGAAGGCGCACAAGAAATGGTATTGCAAGATGCGGTTGCAGGCATCTACAAAAAGCTGGTGGTTGATGCGAGTGGCACTCAATTGCTTGGTGCGATTCTCGTTGGTGACAACAGCGATTACGATGCGCTCTTACACTGTTATTTGAACAAAACGGTCCTGCCAGACCACGCGGCGAACCTGCTGTTTGATACTGGAATGCTTGATGGAGAGATGCCAGACAGCGCCATTATCTGTTCTTGTCACAACGTCACAAAAGGCGACTTAGTTGCCGAGATTCAAGCTGGCACTACCAACCTGACGTACCTTAAAGCCAACACCAAAGCCGGTACTGGCTGTGGTGGCTGTAGCAATATGGTGAAGTCGGTATTGGATACTCAACTGGCAGCCATGGGGGTAGAGGTTAACAACCACCTTTGTGAGCACTTTGAGCTCAGTCGCCAAGAGATGTTCCATATTTGCCAAGTGGAACAAATCAAAGACTTCGACACCTTAATTGCACTGCATGGCAAAGGGCATGGGTGTGATATCTGTAAGCCGACAGCGGCATCTGTGTTTGCTTCTTTGTGGAATGAACACATCATGGAGCCACAGCATCAATCTCTGCAAGATTCCAACGATGCCTTTATGGCGAACCTGCAAAAAGATGGCTCTTACTCGATTGTGCCTCGTGTGCCAGGCGGCGAAATCACACCAGACAAACTTATCGTGTTAGGCGAAGTTGCTCAGCAATACGATCTGTACACCAAGATCACTGGCGGTCAGCGCGTGGATTTATTTGGTGCGCAGTTAGAGCAGCTTCCTGAAATCTGGCAAACCTTGATTGATGCCGGTTTTGAAACAGGGCATGCCTACGGTAAATCGGTGCGCACCGTGAAATCGTGTGTGGGTTCTACTTGGTGTCGTTATGGTGTTGATGATTCGGTTGGATTAGCCATTGAGTTAGAGAACCGCTACAAAGGATTGCGAGCGCCCCATAAGCTTAAGTTTGCCGTATCGGGCTGCACTCGCGAGTGTGCAGAAGCGCAAAGTAAAGACATTGGGGTGATCGCCACTGAAAACGGCTGGAACTTATATGTGTGTGGTAATGGCGGCATGAGACCACGACACGCTGATTTGTTTGCATCTGACTTATCCAAATCAGAGTTGATCACCATGATTGACCGAGTATTGATGTTCTACGTCAGCACCGCTGATCGCTTGCAGCGCACGTCGGTGTGGATGGATAACATGGAAGGGGGCTTAGATTACCTTAAACAAGTGATTTTGGATGACTCTCTCAACCTATGTGATTCATTGGATGAGCAAATGGCGCGAGTCATAGATACCTATCAATGTGAGTGGAAGAGTACGCTGGATAATCCTCAAAAACTGCAACGCTTCCGTCCTTTCTTGAACAGCACGTCGGGCAGCAAAGTCTTACCGTATCAGCGTGTGCGCGGTCAGCGTATTCCCGTGAAACAGGAGGTGTAAATGGCAGCTTTAACCAAAGTGAAATTGTGTCAGCTTGATGACCTAATGCCGTTTATCGGTGCTACTGTATTGATTGAAGGCGAGCATGTCGCGTTATTCTACATTCCTGATAGCGGTGTTTACGCTGTTCAGGATTGGGACCCAATTGGTAAGGCTTATGTGATGAGTCGAGGGATTGTCGGTGATATCGATGGTGAGATGTGTGTTGCGTCACCACTGTACAAACAGCATTTCAGCTTAAAGAGCGGGCAGTGTTTGGAAGACGAGGCGCACTGTCTAAAAACGTGGCGAGTAACGGTCGACGATAATCAGGTCTGCTACTTAGCTAAGGAATGATTCCCGAATATTGCAACTTGGCTTGGCATAAGTGAATTCTTAGCGTAAGAGACAAGCGAATAAAGCTCCAGAGACCACACGGTAAGGCTCTGGAGCTTTTACTATTTGGAAGGATTCACTTGTAGTTCGGTATAGCCAGTCGAGTCGTCCATCGCTCTAGTGAACTCAAGTTCTGAGTAAGAATGGATGATCAATTCTGCGGTAGTATCAATCACTGTGCCTTCTAGCAAATGCCCACCCCAAACTCGTCCTTCACGATCAGACACCGAGATATGAACGTGCTGATGTTCAGCCGTGAGGGTTCCCATCATAGAGACGATTTCAAATGGATTTTGTTTGGTTAACGTACTCTCTGCACCTGCCAAACGAAGGTTGAGCTGAGAGATACAGCCAACGCATGAAGCAATCGAACCCGCTTTGATACCGTGCTTCTCGACCAATTTCGCTAGGCTCAGCTTTAAGTCCATGCCTTTGGTAAGACGTACTGCTATTACTTCAATCGACATATTACTTCCTAATCAAAACCAGCAAGCAGGAAAGCGCCGTATCCAAATCGGCATAACGTTTGGCTTTGCCAAGTACGCGCATGCCTTGCATGTTGTTGAGAACAAAACGGGCGAGTTCTTCTGGTTTCAACGTTTTCGGCACTAAGGTTTCTTTTTGCGCATTAGTCAGCGCATCTGCAATGATGTCGATAAGATGGTCAAACAAAAAATGCCCTTTGCGCAGTACGTCATCGTCTTCGCCAGCGTGCTCCACAAGCGCATTTTGGATAAAACAACCACAACTTCGCTTGCGTTGCAGCTCTGCAAAGGACTTAAGGAAAGACTCAAGTTCTGGCAGGGATGCGCCGTCTTTCTCTAAGTCGGTGAGTGAGGGCAACGAGACTTTTTTTAGATAAGCATCCAGTGCTTCGTAGTAAAGCTGCTGCTTATCACCATAGGTGTTGTAAAGGCTAAAGCGGTTGATATTCAACTCGTCAGTGAGATCAGAAATGGATGTATTAGCAAAACCTTTGCGCCAAAAAACGTCCATAGCGACTAAGAGTTTTTCTTCTCGATCGAAGTTGGCTTTTCTTGCCATATGCGTACCTACCTGAGCGGTTTTTCTCAAACCACTCCTAAACTTATTGAACAACTTTTTGGAAATGAAGTTCTTGACTGATCGTTTATAAACTGGCTACAGTATATCCTAACCAATCGGTTAGAAAAAGAAAAAGGATACAAAATGAAGCTCTATGAAACAGCAATGACTCCAAGTTGTAAGCGAGTTAGCATTTTTTTAAAGGAAATTGGTGGAGAGGTTGAGCGTGTCGCGTTGAACGTGCGTGAGGGTGATAATCTATCTGAATCTTTCAAGCAAAAAAGCGTGAATGGCAAAGTGCCATTACTGGAGCTAGACGGTGGCACAACGATCTGTGAAAGCGTGGCTATTTGCCGCTATCTCGATGAAGCGTTTGAAAATGACTTAGCTCTGTTTGGCGCAAATCAATTAGAACGAGCACAGGTGGAAATGTGGCACCGTGTCGTCGAGTTCCAAGGCCTTTATGCGGCATTCCAAGCGTTTCGCAACATTACGGCGATTTATCAAGATCGTGAAAATTGTGTGGCGGCGTGGGGTGAAGAATCCAAGTCTCGCGTCCTCGAGTTTTTGCCAACCTTAGATAAACGTTTGTCAGAGAGTGAATACATCGCGACAGACCAGTTTTCCGTTGTCGATATTACCGGTTATATTTTCATTGGTTTTGCGGTGAATGGTTTGAGTATTGAAGTCTTCGAGAAGTACCCAAACATCGCTCGCTGGTTTGAACAAGTGTCTGCCCGAGACGCATTCCAAAGCTAATTTTTTCGCAGCGAGCGTTTTCTCTCTCGCTGCGTATTGAACGCCAATGACAAAAAGGTATTCAAATACTTCAAGTTTTCTCTTCTTTTTTTACTCATCTCCTATAATTATTTTTATATACAACAACCTCAATAGGCTTCAATGCGTTTTAGAGCAGAGTGCTCTTAGTCTGTAGACGTTCTTTTCATTTAGAGATGTCTGGCAAGAGACAAGGAGAGGTTATGAATCTTCAAATCAAAACCATCAACAACGTACTGTTTGCTTCGCTCGTTGTTTCTATTTTTGGTTTAGTTGCGATGTACCTGAACTATACGCAGCAAAGTGATCAAATAGAGCAATTGCGCGGGCAGCTTATCGAAAAAGAAAATCAGATCGTCATTTCAAACGAAGCATTGTCTTACACCCGTTATCAACATCAACTTTTAGCCGAAGACTACAGTCGTTTTAGAGATGAGCAGTCAATAAACAGAGTTCTTCGTTAATCGCTACCAGTGTTAAGGAGAGAAATGAAACCAATCTTATTGGTCGACGATAGCAAAACGGTATTGCTTTACATGACCTCCGCATTGCAAAAGCAAGGGTACGAAGTTGTCGCGGTGGAGGACGGTGAGTCTGCACTTGAAGTCCTGACGCACCGAAAAGATATTCAGTTTGTTCTCAGTGACCTGATGATGCCTGGGCTCAGTGGTATTGATTTGTGTCGTCTACTCAAATCTGCGGCGTTTGAGCGGTATATCTTTTTTGTCCTGCTTTCTTCACGCAATGATCAGGGCTCGATTGTTAAAGGCATTGACGCTGGCGCGGATGATTTCGTAGATAAAAAAACATCGGTAGAAGAGCTTCAAGCACGCATACGAGCAGGGTTTCGTACTCTCGATTTGCACAATATGTTACTCACGAGAAATCAAGAATTAGACGTCGCTTACCAAACGATTCGACAAGATCTAGAATCTGCTGGTGATCTCATGAGGCAGCTTTTACCGGTAGAGCAGCAAATCGGAGCGACAAAATTAAGTTATTCCTATCTTCCTTGTTCTCAGCTTGGTGGGGATATGCTCGGTTATGCTGCGCTTGATGAGCAGCATGTGGCGTTTTATGTATTCGATGTTTCTGGGCACGGAGTCTCTTCTGCTCTGATGTCGTTTTCCATTCAAAAAACGTTATCTCGAAGCTGTGGGCCTGAGTCGGTAACGACAGATCTTGTCGAGGGCGAATATGTTGTTTCGGAGCCGAATGTGGTGGTGGAGAGGCTCAACCTTCGATATCAACAAACACCTGACAGCCAATTGTACTTCACAATCGTTTACGCAGTTTTGAATACTCAAACAGGCAAACTGAGGTACTGTACCGCCGGTCACCCTAAGTTCTTATGGCGACATCAATCAGAAGCAACCATTGATATGGTTGGTGATGAGAATTTTATAGTAGGCGCGTTAGCACCAATGCAATACAAGGGCGGGGAAATTACGTTAGAACCAAACGACTCGATTTGGTGTTTTTCTGATGGCGTGGTTGAAGCGCGGTACGACAATGAGCTTTTCTCTGTAAATCGTTTAATCGCGAACGTACAGAGCGTTTCTGGACTTCCATTTGAAGCACAGGTGTCTTCTGTCGTCGAAAGTATTAAACGTTGGCAAGTGAAGGAAGAGCTAGACGACGATTTGACGCTTTTACAACTTCAATGGTCTGGTCCAAACACGTCGACATGTGAGGGTGAGGATGACTGATTACGAGTTTAAAAAAACGTTTCTTAGCTCACTAAAATCTTCCCGTGAGGCGAGTAAGCAGCTTGCCGAGTTTCTCTTTCAACATCAGGTATTGATAAGTGATGTCCAACACCTCGAATTGTGCGTCGTTGAGGTGATGAACAATGCCTTTATACACTCCTACGATGAGCAGGAAGGCGAGCCGATTGAGCTCGAATGTGCAATCTTATCTGACTCTAAGTCTACTCACATCGAAATGCGTATTTCTGATTACGGTCGTCCTATTAAAAAATCGGTTTTCCAAGAGCATACGAATAAAGAAATAAAAGCACCAAGCTTGTTTGATGAAGACAGCTGGATGTCGTCAGGAAGAGGATTAATGTTAATAAGTAATCTAGTTGACAGTTTTCAGGTATTGAGAAGTGGTCGAAAAAACACGTTTGTATTGATTAAAAGGGAGGGACGCCTAACAACCAAGCAAAGTTCTGTCACTTTACCTGGTTCTTAGTTTTCGTCCATGACGAATTAGCTTTCTTTATTTGTGATCGGTGGTGGAAGCCGATGACAGAAGCGCTTCTAGTTCTTCTCTGGTCAACAAGTCTTGCGGATTTAGCATCCCGCTCTCGTCGTCCAAGGACATCTTGGTTCTGCTGATCAAATATCGCTTTTGAGTAGGAGTTAAGTCCTTGAGCGACTCAATCAACTCCTTGAAATGGTTGTTGTCCATGTTCATAATTTCCCCGTTCTAAGCCTTAAGGTGTTTTATTTTAAGTTTTCTAAGTAAGCGAAAATCTGCTTTTTAATTGTCACCAGCTCGTTATTAACTATAGTTATATCTTCGCATTCTGGTGCAGTATTGTTTCTTGTATTTGTTTCTATCTTCTCCAGCGCAACAACTGCGATATCTTCTCCAAAGCCTTCTAGAATGCCTTTCAAGCTGTGTGCCATCAGATACAGCTCTGGCCAATTTTGTTGTACGAACATTTCATTTAGTTGTGCTGTCGCATCAGAGTAATCCTCCAAGTACGTTGAAAAGACAGCAATGATGATGTCTACGTCATTGTCCATGTATTGATTGAGCAATTCGAAGTTGATCATTTTCACTCTCTATCGGTTATGTGATAGCTAAACGGTTCGGGTATCTGGCTAGAAAAAGAACCAGAGAGATAATCGCTTAACCATCGCGACCAATTTGGTGGCAATGCCCTTTGTTTTAGGAAGTTAACCACCGACTCCGAATTAGAATGGTATTGTTGGTCCGGCGCTGCCAGAGCGTTCAGTTTTGTCTCTACTGAAAATGGATAGTCGTATTCGTGTGGTACGATATTGCACTCTTGAAGTCGGACTGATGAACACGATTGATTGATGACTCCGAGCAAGCTGCGTCTGATAGAAAACTCACCAAAAAATGCTAATAGCGGAAGGGCTTGTTTCAATAATGCTATCGGCATTTGTGTTGGAATATCGTAAAAGTAACTCAATGACTCTAGCAATTTTAGGTGCGCTTCTGCCGCGCGAGACTCGACGAGAAGTAGCTTGCACTGCATGAGCTGCTTAAAAGCTAATAGACTGACTTGCTGCTCTTTACCCAACTGCTTTTGCGTGAGTAAACAGAGTTCATTCAGTTGAACAAGCACTTTCCTCTTGGTATGAATATGAGTAAGCGTTTTAAAATGGTCGCTGACTAAATCAACGTAAGAAGAAAGGACATTAAGCCATTGGGCATCGGTTTGTGATAAATGGGCTGCATAGGTACGGCCTAGCTCATAGAGATCTTCAAACAGGCCCAACTTGGCAGTAATTCGGGATGCTGAGAGAAAACGAGAACCATTACTTGGCGTGAGCGAAAAAGCTCTTTTTGCCAAACAGAGCGCATGTCGTTGTTGCCCCAAGCTTTCATAAAGACCGATCAAACTGTCAATGGCAGCCAAGCAGAGCGGATTCCGAGTTACATAATCAGCCAGAACTTTGACTGCTTCAGATATGTGGCCTTGATGATGCAACAAAAACGCGGTCGCACATACTTTACTTGCATGCTCTTTCTGACTGCAGAGAGGTAAATAATCCTCAAGTAGTGTGTAGTCACGTCTTTCAACTAAAGTATCGATAATCAGAGATTCAACACAAATACTGGACGCGTGGGTCTTGTGAAGCAAGATGACATCAGATAGTAAGAGAGGTTGTGAAGCCAGCAGTCTTGTTGTTACAGCGGCAATGTGCTGTTGTTCTTGCAGTGCTTGGAGCATTTTCGTGTAAAGTGCTTTTGTTTGAAGGGGTTTTGTTAGCAGGTGACGAACCCGCCCAGAGCTAGAAAGTGCTGTGAGAACTGTCTCTTTTGTGGCATCGCTAGAAATCATAAGCACAGCGGTTGTGTCTGAAATCAGTTGTGCTCTGCTCAGGAGGTGAACGAGATCCAAACCTGTATATTTTTCTGCAAGATGGTAATCAATCACTAAGAAGGAATAAAAGCGAGTTTTTGCGGCGAGCAAGGCCGCTTGCGTGTTAGTCACGCAAGTGATGTTAGAAGCTTTTGCGCCTAATGCAATGAGTTGGTGTTTCACTAGCAGTGATGATGTAGAACAGTCATCAACGACCAGGATATTGATATCACCAACGGCGACTCTCCCCTCGGCCAAAGTCTATCTTCCTTACTACAGCTACACTAATAAGCTAGTCATCTGAGTGCATAAAGGCAAGGCGTTTTTGAGGAATGGGGCTTAGAAGCCCCTTAAATGAGACAAAATTCGTTAACTTTGCTTGGAATCTTGCTCAATTTGTTTCATCAAATCGTTCGCTTTCTTCATTGCTCGTCTAGCGCTGGTGGTCTTTCTCTTATTCAACAGAATGTCGGAGAATTGTAGATACTTGTCCGCTGTTTGGAAGCGTAGGTCATTGATATCTTGGAATCCAACAGGGAAGTTTTCAGAGAATTTATCGACGTCTTTAACTAACTTATCCAAATGTACAGTGGTTCTTGCTTGCTTTAGGCGATAGTACAGGCCATCAAACTCGTCTTGATACAAGATACGAGCGGCATCGATAGGGAAAGGTAACGGATTACTCGAATCTATTGCCGTTTCATAGAGCTTCATTTCGAGCACCGCATCTTTCATCGCATTGCTTATTTCTAAGTTAGCTTTATGTTCATCGCTATTGGTAAAGAACGTGTTGCCAACCTTTATCAATGTTACTAATGCCGCCGCATCACGATCTTTCAACGCGTCACTTAAGTGTTTACCAAACACGTCACTAGAAAGTGAGGTCGGTACGAAAGGGTAGTCCTGATGGATCTGGTTTAGCTCTTCTTTTAGCTCATAGATAGACTTGGTATCTTCTTCCTTATCGTAACGTGATTTCTCCAAATGACTGTTAATCTGACGAGCAATAGAAAGTAGAGTAGAGTGCTTGCTTGATTGAATGTCTAATGCAAGAACTTCGATTTTATGTGAGTCCGGGTAGTAGCCTTTGGCCTTTTGTAAAATAGCCTCAATCTCATCGTAATTCGGATAGCTAGTCGCATCGGAATTGAGTACATCGTCTATTTCTGATTCAAATTGACCGAGTAAATAGGGCTTATGTAGACGGAGCAACCCAGCTTTAATTAGAGGGTGAAGGGAAGCGTCACCATCGATTAAAGAGCGGCTATGCTCTGGCGAGGTACTTAATAGCAGCTCTGCATTTTGGATAACTTCGTTTTGTTGACTAAGCTTTGCTTCTAGATCGGAAATGGCAACTTGCTGTTGGTTGTAGACTAATCCAAGACCTGCCACAAACAACAAGCTGGCTGCGACACCAGTGGCCAAGGGCCAATGCTGCTTGTTCAAACGACGCTTAACTGTCTTTGCATTAAAATCAGCTGGAATTGTGCCAGTTGAAAAAATCTTCGAGAAAATCGGCCACTTCGCTATTGGCATATTTGCTGGTTTAGAGACCTTAATATTTTTCTTTAGTGCTTCATTAACTGGTGTTCTTGAATATGGATGCTTACAACTCAACAATTCATACGTAATACAACATAAGGCGAACATATCATCGCTTATGTTTGGTTCTTTTCCTGAGAGCAGGTTGAGTGAGGCGTAGTTAGGCGTGTAGCCCAGCGTTTCTAGATCTTCTGTTTTACGTTTTGCTGCATACTGATCCTGTTTGATCTGGTGAGTTTTCGACACACCAAAATCCAAAAGCTTTACATGGCCTTCGGAGGTCAAAATTACGTTGGCTGGTTTTAAGTCGGCG
>NZ_UHIL01000005.1 GCF_900460535.1 Vibrio parahaemolyticus
GCAAATCTTTGCGATGGTAACACCATCTCTCAGCGGCCTGTGCCGTGAGAACGAGGCGTACTTTAACGGATTAATTTATCTGGTCAACAATAAATTTTACCTTTTTGATTCAAACGATTAAAAAGCACGCTAACAAGTTTAATTGACGATCAATCAGCACACATTTTCGTCACCAAATGAGTAAAACAATAAATTCAGCAAGCGTCGCATCGCGCTCTTATCATATCCATGCACAACCATTCCGGTACTTCCCTCACCTTTTGTGCATTAAGCACATCGTTAACACCCCGTAAAAATGGAAGCGTCCTTTCATTTTCAACAATTTGTTACACGTAAATGCATAAAACGCCTGGTCTTACCATTATAAAACCATTGACATAATTTATTTTTTTGAAAAGCTCAATACGTTATCGAAAATCGTTTCGATTAATGATACTTTAAATGTGTTGCAGTAATTTAATGGATCAATATCACATATAAGGACGTGGTTTACTTTGACGACACTGCATAAAAAAAACAAGGTATATCACCAATGTCTATCAGAAACCTATCTATTGCGAAGAAAATTTCGCTCTCTTTTTTACTGATTGCGCTTATTAATATTGTATTTGGCGTATTTTTGTCTACAGAGCTCAAAGAAATCAAATCTGAGCTTTTAAACTATACTGATGACACTCTTCCAGCAATGGAAAGAGTGGATGCGATCCGAGATGATCTTTCTCACTGGCGTCGCTCTCAATTTGCTACTTACACCTATAAGGACGCAGATAAGATCAGAAACAAAATCGCAAGTAACATCCGTGAACGCGAAAAGATCAGCAAAAGAACTTGAAGCTTACGGCTCAACCATTTGGCCAGGTGAAGAACAACAAACGTTCCAACGCCTAATGCGTCAGTGGAAACAGTACTTGGTTACTATGGACCAATACAATGAGTCGATGTTAGCAGGCAACAAAACCGAAGCGCTCGCTGTTCTATCTAACTCTTTAAACGACTTCGAAGCCGTCGATTCTGATCTAAACGAGCTAATCCGCTTGTTGAAAGTCGCAATGGACAGCAACAAAAATCACATCCCTTTCTTCAGTGAACGGTTTGAGCAACTCATCCATCGCGAGCAACGTGACCATTCTAGTGATCATGATTTGTTATGACGCTTGTTCTAACGCGTTTGATTTGTGGTCCACTACAACTTGTTGTGGAACAAGCAAACTCGATTGCGAAAGTGACCTTTCCTAAAGACATCGATCGTAAGTTGATTGGTAACGATGAACTGGGCGAGTTGGCAGATGCAACGACTAAGATGCAAAACGACCTACGCCAAGTTATCGACAACGTTATTGCCGCTGTAACGCAATTGAGCAGTGCAGTAGAAGAGATGAACCAAATCTCTGAGCTTTCTGCTTCTGGCATGAAAGACCAACAGCTAACAAATCACGCACGTTGCAACAGCAATGACGGAAATGAAAGCTGCGGTAGCCGACGTTGCACGCAACACGGAAGAGTCAGCGAGCCAAGCAAACGATGCAAACCACCGTACACAACTTGGTGTGCGTGAAACACAAAGCATGGTTGATGCGATTGGTGAAGTAGCAAATGTTATCGGCGCTGCTGGTGATACAGTTTCAGAGCTTGAACAGCAATCGAACCAAATCAACGTTGTGGTTGATGTTATCCGTGATATCGCAGATCAAACAAACTTGCTTGCGCTTAACGCCGCTATTGAAGCAGCGCGTGCTGGTGAATCGGGCCGTGGCTTTGCAGTTGTAGCGGACGAAGTTCGTACTCTTGCTGGCCGTACTCAAGATTCAACAAGTGAAATCACAGCGATCATCGAGCAGCTACAATCACTAGCGAAAGACGCGAAATCAGCGACTGAGCTTTCTCGCACAAGCATTGCCGAGTGCGCTGACCAAGGCATTCAGTCAAAACAACTGATGAACGACATCGAACATGCGATTTCTGATATCTCAGACATGGGCAGTCAAATCGCAACGGCATGTAACCAGCAAGACTCAGTAGCTGAGGAACTAAGCCGTAGCATCGAAAACATCCATCTTGCGTCTCAAGAGGTCGCGCAAGGTTCAGAGCAAACTGCACAAGCTTGCCGCGAACTGAGCCAGCTATCCGTATCTCTTCAAGATGTAATGAGCCGCTTTAAGCTAAACTAAAACGACTCGACAAAAACGCTCCAAGCTCCGCAGTTTGGGCGTTTTGTTTTTCTGGCGTACATTCCCTCGTACGCTTTCCTTAACAATAAAAAACGCGTATGGAGGTTTTATGCGCCTTAAGAAAACTCTTCTTTCTATTGCCATTGCTGCAGCAACGTTCACCCCTGCTATGCATTCAATCGCAGCTCCACTCCAGCTTCAAACGACGTTAGACCAAGAGAGTCAAATTCAATCATCCAACACTTGGCTAGAAATCGATTTAGGTCAGTTTAAGCAAAACATCGAGCAGTTTAAGTCACACATGAATGACCAGACTAAAATCTGTGCGGTGATGAAAGCTGACGCCTATGGCAACGGTATCGCAGGCTTAATGCCAACTATCATAGAACAGCAAATTCCTTGCGTAGCGATCGCAAGTAATGCAGAAGCACAAGTTGTGCGAGACAGCGGCTTTAAAGGTCAATTAATGCGTGTTCGCTCAGCAGAGATTGGCGAAATTGAAGGTGCACTTGATCTTAATGTTGAAGAGCTAATCGGCACGCTTGATCAAGCAAAAGCGATCGCTGCACTCTCTAAAAAAGCAAACAAGACAGTCAAAGTTCACCTTGCGCTTAACGACGGCGGCATGGGTCGTAACGGCATTGACATGACGACAGAAAACGGCAAAAAAGAAGCCCTTGCGATTGCTAAGCAATCTGGCGTTGAGATTGTCGGTATCATGACGCACTTCCCGAATTACAACGCAGAAGAAGTACGCGCGAAACTTGGCTCATTCAAAGAAAGCTCGGCATGGCTATTGAAGAAGCGAATCTAAAACGCGAAGACATTCTTCTGCACGTAGCAAACTCGTACACAGCGCTTAACGTACCAGAAGCTCAACTTGATATGGTCCGTCCTGGTGGTGTGCTTTACGGTGATCTACCAACTAACCTTGAATACCCTTCTATCGTGTCTTTCAAAACACGCGTAGCATCACTGCACCACCTACCGAAAAACAGCACTGTGGTTACGACAGCAGCTTTACAACCACTAAAGAAAGCGTAATGGCGAACCTTCCTGTCGGTTACTCTGACGGTTACCCAAGAAAATGGGCAATACAGCAGACGTGCTGATCAATGGTCAACGTGCAAAGTGGTTGGCGTAACGTCAATGAATACAACAATGATCGACGTTTCCGATATCAAAGGCGTGAAGCCGGGTTCTGAGGTCGTTCTGTTCGGCAACCAAAAATCTCAACCATCAATGCCGCAGAAATCGAGAAGAACGCCGACGTGATCTTCCCAGAACTTTACACCATTTGGGGCACATCAAACCCTCGCGTGTACGTGAAGTAATCTTACGACTTCCTTTTAAACACTTCCTAACTCAAAGCGAGCTTCGTGCTCGCTTTCTTTTTTCGCTCAAAAAGCCCTGAAACACCGATAACGTTAGTGTCATCTTGTTGTCTGCGACGAAAACCACATTCTGGTTGTGTTTGAAAGCCCATCCAATTGATGTTAAACATGCAGTTTACAAAATCACAACAATACCCATTTGGGGCTTCTCCCAACTTTGCTGCCGGCTAGGTACATTTATGACAGAAATACATCCTCTTTTCCTCGATCTTCTGGGGAGCTACATGAGTTCACTCGGGCTGACGTCTGGGGTGGATTTACTCAGCTTTTACCGCTTTCCTTTTTTGTGGTGTCTTTGGCCTCGCCTTTGGGGTTGCTGCGGTGCAAACCGGCTTAGACGCCTTTCCGACTCTTTTAATGAGCACGCTCGTCTTTGCTGGTGCGTCTCAGTTGCCACGTTAGAAATGTGGGGAGCTGAAGTACCACTTGTACCGGTTTTGATTACTGTGTTTGCCATCAATGCTCGCCACCTTCTGATGGGTGCGACGCTCTACCCTTGGCTGAGACAGCTACCGCCACATAAGCGCTATGGCATTATGTTACTTGCCTCCGATGCTAATGGGCAATGGCGATGAACGCATTTGGCAAGAAAGAGCCTGGGTTTGGTTTGTTGGTCGGCGGTGGGCCTCGCGCTTTGGGGCTTCTGGATTGTCGGCACGTGGATGGTATCTACTTTGGTGGTGCCATCAAAGATCCAGTCAGTCTCGGACTTGATATGGTCATGGGTTGCTTTTTACTTTCTATGGTTGCAGGCGGCCCTAAAAATCTGCGTATCTTCGCGATTTGGGGCATGGCAGCAGCTTCATCACTGATGGCTTACTGGTATTTGCCAGAAAACAGCCATGTCGTTGTCGGCGCAATCGCTGGCGGTATTTTAGGTGCTTGTTGGAAGGAGAAAAAAGCATGAACATTGAAACAAGCTTAGGCGGCACGCTGTTTATCATTATCGCAATGGGATTGGTAACTCTGGCAACTCGCTGGGGCGGCGTTTATGTGATGTCATTCATTCCGATTAGCGAACGCGTGCAACGTTTTATCACCGCTATGTCAGGGTCTGTACTGATTGCCCTCTTAGCGCCTCTCGCCGTCGAAGGTGACAACGGTGCGAGAGCCGCGCTATTTTCAACCGCTGTGGTGATGTTTATCGTTAAAAAACCGCTTCCTGCTATTGCTGCTGGCATTATCGCTGCCGCCGCAGTGCGCGCTTTCTAAAACTGGGTTTTAAATCGCGTCAAAGGCTCAGAAAAGCCATATTCATCAAAATCACGATTCATAAACAACAAAGCCCTGCTGACTCTAATGTCGTCAGCAGGGCTTTTTCTTCATGTTTGATGAATCTCAGATATATAAGCCTAAGACTCTAGTGATCAAAACAGGGGCTTAAGCACAGCAGTTACAGTTGCGCTTATATTTGTCCATTTTACCGATGCCCGGGTTAAAGGTATTGGTTGGATCAAGCTCGTGGTAGAACTTCTGTAATGAGTTTTCTGCTTCGTACAAATGACCCACATTGTGCTCAGCTGGGTATTTTGCACCGCGACTATTGAGGTGCTCTAACATCAGCTTCTTCATCAATTTGGTATCTGTACCTTTTTTGAAGATGTAATCCTGATGGAAGACGTAACACATGAAGTGCCCGTAATAGAGCGACTGAACCAGATTTTTGCTCACCTCTTCAGGTAAAGTTTCCAACCACTCTTCATCATTTCTACGCAATGCGATATCGAGCGCAACAATGTCTTCAACCTCGTTGCGATGAATCGTTTCGTAGCGAATCGCAGCCCCAGCCGCCGCAAAACGATGTAAGTAAGCTTTTTTACCTTCATCTGGCGTACATTCGAAGAAATCGCAATCATCTTCAACAGCCCATACTTCTTTCAGGTATTTTTGTGCCTCTTCAATTCCGCCATCACTCATTTTTAGCACTAAGTGATGCTCGTATTTATCGCGGAATTCTAACATTCGCTCAGGCAAATGCTGCGGGAACAATTTGCTTGCGTAGTACAAAATGGTGTCTGGCAAATATTTGCTGACAAATGGCACTCGCTCTAAAAAGTTCTCTACTTTCGCTTTCAGTGCGAACATCTTAGGCAGTTTGTCCGTACCCAATAAGTCGATCGATAAAAACACGTCTTTGCCGTATTTCTCTGCCATATTGAAGATATCGCGATGCAGATACTCCCCCATTTCTGGCAGGTTATCGAATTGAGTCAGAAAATCTTTTCTCAATTTGGTTAACTTGTTTGCGTCGTTCGTGCCCAAGTAAAACACTTGCTCTTTGCTTGGCACTGGGTAGCTATCAACACGCACTGCAAACACGCCCAATTTGCCCGCACAGCCGCTCGCTTCAAACAAGCGACGCTCGTCTGCATTAAAACGTGAAGGGATGTCAGACGTTACGTCACGAACTCGTTCATCATATTCTTTGTCTGATGCCATGCGATCATCGTGAACGATCTTGCTTGGGTCGAAATTACCTTCTTGCAGATTGTGAAGAATTTCTTCCGGCGTCTCACCCAAGCCATCAATACCAAGATGGTTAACCAGATGGAGGTTGCCCTGCTTATCGACCTGCGCGTAGATGGCAAGCTCAGTATACGCCGGGCCGCGTTTCACTAACGCACCGCCTGAGTTATTGGCAATGCCACCGACAACTGTCGCACCTAGCGATGAAGATCCAATAATAGAATGCGGCGCGCGGTTAACGGCTCTGAGTTCTTTTTCTAGTGAGTGTAAACTTGCACCGGGTAAGCACACCGCCTGTTTGCCACCATCCAGCAGATGAATTTTTTTGATTTTGGTAATGTTGATCACCACGACATCGCGGTCATAGTCGTTACCACTTGGTGCAGAGCCTTCTGTGAGACCTGTTTTCGCAGCCTGCATGATAATGATGCAGTTCGCCTCGACACACTGTTTAATGATCTTCCATTGTTCTAACAAAGTGTTAGGAAACACGACGGCAAGCGCTGTACCACTACCTGAGCGAAAACCTGAGCGGTAGTATTTGGTTTTAACCTGATCGGTCAGGACATTCTCTTCCCCGACTATCGTTTTAAATTCTTCTATCAGCTGCTTTTGTTTCATATCCGTATCTCTAGTTATTTTGCATCACTCACATCCAACCAGACACGGTGTGGATTTGAGTTTGGCTCACTATAAGCAGTCAATTTCCCTGCGTCCATCAAGGTCAAGCGTACAAACCTTAACCAGCACTCACATAGCGCAATTAATCTGTTGTTTTTCTGTAACTTAGCGTTCACAAACCGACGTTAGAACGAAAGAAACAGATCGTTTCCAAAAAGAAACAATAACAAAACCATTCTTTAACAGATGTGCGCAACGTCTTGTTATCAAAGTAAGTGATGAGGGAGTAACACCATGTAAGTGGCTAAATTGGATAAATTATTTAAGAGAAAAGGTGGAAACAAAACCACAACACCAAAGTAACCAATGGCGTTGTAGACTTGATTTAAAATCGATGATTTTGACTTTGGAAGCTGTTGTATAGGTGATCAATGAAGATCTTAATCTTCTCGGGTTGCTGCCTTGTGTATGGGTAGACAGCGTAGATACCCAAGCATTTCGCCGTTTCTTCTTTGAACAACTGGATCAAGCTGCCCTGCTTTAAATCTTCATACACCAGTACGCGAGGCACATAGATAACACCTTGCCCTAACAGCGCGACATTTCGCAATGCGGAAGAGTTGTTGGTGCATAAGTTGCCATCAACGGTAACTTGGTACATCTTATCGTCGGCTTTAAACGCCCACTCACGCGCGCCAGTCTCCTGATAGGAATATACTAAACAGTTATGCTTAGTCAGTTCGCTCGGCTGCTTTGGAATCCCATGCTTGGCAAGATATTTGGGAGACGCACACACCACCCAGTTTGCATCCACCAGCTTTCTGGCAATAAGGCTAGAATCTGGCAACATGCCAGTACGAATGGCCAGATCGAAACGCTCATTGACGATATCGACAAATCGATTATCAAGTTCCATATCGATATTGATGTCAGGATACTTGTCATTGAACTCCGAAATCACACCCGGAAGAATCAACTCACCAGAAATGGTAGGTACCGTGATCTTAATGTTGCCAGACAGGTTCTTCCCCAATCCAACGATCGATTCTTCGGCTGTAGCAACAGCTTGATAAACCGCTTTAGCGTGCACAAAGAAGGATTGCCCCGCCTCTGTCAACGTCAGCGTTCTCGTCGTGCGATAAAGAAGCTGAACACCTAATTCTTGCTCCAACTTCGCAATACGTTTACTAACCACCGATTTAGTGAGCTCCATGTGCCTTGCCGCACTGCTGAAGGAGCCTTGTTCGACCAAATGGTAAAAAATGATGTAATCGTCGGTGTTTCTCATGCGTCTTCGTCAAATCCTTTAGAGGCCGATATTGTAAACCGATATCAGCCGAGGCGCTAAATGTAGGGTCACAGTTACCAATGGTGAGACCTACAAATCACGAGAGAGAAATAAGAATAGGATCTGTTTTCGGATATTCAGATACAAAAAAACCAGCTTCCGCTGGTTTTAAGTTAATGCTTTAAGCATCGAGATACAGCAATTGCCATATCTGAACAATTTGGAGCGACACACGAGGTTCGAACTCGTGACCTCAACCTTGGCAAGGTTGCGCTCTACCAACTGAGCTAGTGTCGCAAATGGAGGCGCGTCCCGGAGTCGAACCGAGGTCCACGGATTTGCAATCCGCTGCATAGCCACTCTGCCAACGCGCCTTTCTTTAACGCTTTAAGAGGTCTCCCCCCGTTGCGTTGGTTGCTACTTTACGGATTCAGAAAAGATAGTCAAACAAAAATCTTTCATTTTCTGTTTGTTTGCTTTTTTTTAAATCAATCAGATGAAAATTCGATCCAATTGCGTATTTATTGATTCTGCCCCAAACACTTTCATCCGGTAAACGAACTAAAAATAAAGCGGCGAATTCGCCGCTTTAGGTCATCAACCGTTACTTACACGCTTGAGTAAACGTCCCACAACGTTTGGATGGTAAGACCAAGTATGATCAAACATCGACATTAACGCAGGGTTTCCGTACTTAGATAAACTGATCGCATGGAAGCGGTTTTTCTTCGCTTTAAGCGCATCCACTTTTGCCAACAACTCATCTTGCTGTTTTGGCGCAATAAAATCAGAAATTACCACCATGTCGGCGTTTTTGTATTTATCTCCACTCATCAAATCGATGGATTTGATAAGCGTTGGCTCCAAATCTGTACCACCATGGAAACTGTACGTTAAGAAATCCGCCGCCTCACGTAAACCATCTTGTTTGGTGAGCTCGTAAGTAATGTGTTCAGTAGAGAAAATGATCACGTAACAATCGCGCTGTTCGGCCAGTGCAATCTGCATTAACGCATACGCCATCGCTTTTGCGCACTGCTCAGGGAAACCACTCATCGAGCCAGAGGCATCCACACAGACGATGAACGGCCCTTTTTCGATATCCACAGCTTTGTTGTCTGGACGATGCGCTTTGACTTTACGTAAAGTGCGAGATTTACCTTGCGTGCGATAGTTCATCAAACGCTTGTCGACCAGATGCTTGTAGAACACAACTTCTAGCTCTGGGTAAGCCAAAAACATGGTTTCGTTTGGCAGCAGCTTGTTGAGATCGTCACTTTCATGGATACCGACGATATCATCAGTCGCTTCGTCGCTTTTTTCTTCAACCATTTGCAGCTCTTCCGCTGGTGCACGGTTTAAGTCAGGATCATTCACTTGCCCAGCCATACGGCCAAGCTGTTCTGCGATTTCTTGCAAGCCTTTGTGCTTTTTCAAAAACTCCGCATGACGCTTCATCACCGTTAAATCGGTTTTGCTGAGTTTTGCCGAAGCCATATCCCACAATCGCCCTACGCTTTCAGCGTCGCCAGATTCCGTCACTTTATCCATATTGCGCATGGTTTCCATACGTTGATACAGATCGTTAAGAACTTTCTCTTTGTTGGCTTCTAA